>DATLFV010000027.1:0-4665 GCA_035540875.1 Sphingomicrobium sp.
AGCGAGGTTTCGGTCCTGGCGAACCGGCGCCGGCGTCGGTGGTCACACGATCTCCCGCGATCTTGCAGCGCTGCGGGGAGCGCTGAGTTGGGCGTGGAAGCACCAGCGGATAGACCACCCGCCGTTCATCGCCGATGTGCCAGTGCATCAAAAAGCGGCGCCCCGCGATCGCGTCCTGACCTTCGAGGAAATCGCGGCCATTCTTGACGCCTGCAGCGGCAAGCCTGAGCGCGAGCACCTGATTAGATTCATCGTGATCGAACTCGGCACAGCCGGCCGACCGGAAGCAGTGCTAGAGCTCACCGCCGCGAACATCGACCTCGAACGCAACTTGATCGATCCGAGGCAGCCGGGGCGTGTCCATAGCCGGAAGCGCCGAGCGATCGTTCCTATTGCTAGGGCTGTCCGGCCTTGGGTCGAGGGGGTCGAAGGAAAGCTAATCAGATACAAGGTGCCGATCGCCGAGAAGAACCGCGTGCCAGGTGGGCCGTCGCACTTCGAGCGCGACACAAAGAGCATCAAGACGGCTTGGAACGCCGCTTGCGACGATGCAGGCGTCGAAGGTGCTACGCCTAAGACGCTGCGGCACACGATGCTCACCTGGCTCGCCGAACGCGGTGTGCATCCAGAGCAGCGAGCTGTGCTGGCAGGGCACCTACGCCCAGGCACGACGGCGAAGAATTATGAGCACCTCTCACCCGCCTATCTGCGGGAGGCCATCGAGCAGGTCGATGCCTTCTTCGACGAGCTCGCGAAGCGCACGCGATCTCACTTGCGATACGGTGGCGATACGCCCGATCCGCAGTCGCTGGCCGCCTGATCGGAAAAATCGTTTCTTATCAACATGCCGGGCTGGTGGAGCTGAGGGGAATCGAACCCCTGACCTCTGCAGTGCGATTGCAGCGCTCTCCCATCTGAGCTACAGCCCCGCGCCCTTGGCAGGGCGGCTCAATAGCCGCGCTTTGGGGTGCTTGCAATCGCCCGTCCCGACAGAGTTTCGGCCCGTCGCGGTCACCCCTGACACAGGCCGACCGGCAGGAACGGCCGTAGGCGCTAATCGTTTTTTCTCCAGCATTGGGCCGAGCCGTTTCGGCCGCGTCCACCCCTGGAGGAGCACAAGATGGCATACGACCGATATGACACGCGACACGGCCCGCGCGAATCGCGCAGCCGATGGTCCGACGAGCGCCCCGACGAGCGCGGCTGGCGCGGCGAGCAGGGCCGGAGCGACCGCGACGAGCGGGGCTTTTTCCAGCGCGCCGGCGAGGAAATCTCCTCCTGGTTTGGGAGCGACGACGACGACGATCGCGACGATCGGCGCTATCGCGACAGCCGCGGCGAGCGCGAACGCTTCACCGGGTCCGGGCGCAGCTTCGGCCGTGATGAGGAACGCTCCGGCCCCAGCCGCTCGTGGAGCAGGGAACCCTGGGGCGGCGAGAGTGAGCGCAACGAGCAGCGTGACTTCTACCGGGACGAACAGCGCGGGCGCGGCGGCTATCGCCCGATGACCGGCGACTACGGTCGCTCCGAAGGCGCGCAGGCCGGCTCCGGCTACAACCGCGGGGCGCAGGACTGGAACCGCGGCCGCAGCGACTGGGACCGCGACGAATATCGCCGCACCAGCTTTGCCGGCTCGTCCGACCGCTCGCACCACCCCGACCCGCATTACCAGTCGTGGCGCCAGCGCCAGGTCGAGGATCTTGACCGCGAGTATGAGGAATATCGCCGTGAGAACCAGGCAAGGTTCGAAAGCGACTTCGGCAACTGGCGCAGCCAGCGCCAGACCAAGCGGCAGATGCTGGGTCAGGTTCGCGAGCATATGGAGGTGTTCGGCAACGACGAGCAGCGGGTCGGCACCGTCGACCGCGTTGCCGGGGACCGGATCATCCTCACCAAGAATGACCCCGAGGCGGGCGGCGTCCACCACTCGCTGACCTGCACCGACATTGAACGGGTCGAGGGCAACCGCGTCGTCCTCGGCTGCAGTGCCGAGCAGGCGAAGCAGCGCTGGCGCGACGAGGACAAGGGCCGCGCCTTGTTCGAGCGCGAGGACCAGGGCGAGGCCGGGCCGCACATGCTCGACCGCAGCTTCTCCGGCACCTACCGGTAACTCCAGGAGCGGCGCCGCCGCAGCAGGGCGCCCCTCCATCCGGCCCGGCCGCGTGTCCCCTTCGCGGCCGGGCCTTTTGCATCTGCCTTTGCCGGCTCTACAGGCGGGGCGACGCAGGAGATGCAAATGCCCAAAGCCTGGCACCTGGTGCGCCGCCCGCAGGGACTCCCCAGCGGCGAAGATTTTGCACTGAGGCCGATTGATCTGCCGCCGCTCGAGCCCGGCATGGTCCGAGTGCGCAACCTCTGGCTGTCGGTCGACCCGTACATGCGCGGCCGGATGAACGACGTGAAGAGCTACGTGCCGCCGTTCGCGCTCGACGCCCCGATGGAGGGCGGAGCGGTCGGGGAGATCGTCGAGAGCCGCGCCGAAGGCTTCGTTCCCGGAGACCGAGTGGTGCATATGGCGGGCTGGCGCGACGAAGCGGTGCTGGCGGCCGGTGCGGTCAACAAACTGCCGGAGCTGGGGGTCGAGCCGCAGGCCTTTCTCGGCAATCTCGGCCTGACGGGCGGCACCGCTTACTTCGGGCTGCTCGACGCCGCGCAGGCGAAGCAAGGCGATGTCGTGTTCGTCTCCGCCGCGGCGGGCGCGGTCGGCTCCGCCGTGGTGCAGATCGCCAAGGCAAGGGGCATGATCGTGATCGGCTCCGCGCGCGGCGAGGACAAATGCGCGTTCGTCCGCGACCTCGGCGCCGATGCCGCCATCGACTATAGCGCACGCCCGATCCTCAAGGGCCTCGCCGCGGCGGTTGCCGAAGTCGGCGCCAAGGGCATCGACGTCTATTTCGACAATGTCGGCGGCGATCATCTCGACGCCGCGCTGGCGCTCGCCGCCAGGGACGCGCGCTTCGCCATCTGCGGCATGATCGGGGGCTACAACAGCAGCGAGCCGATGGCGCTGCGCTACATCATGCGGGTGATCGCCATGCGCATCCGCCTCCAGGGCTTCATTTATACCGATTATGCGCCCCGCCTGGGGGAGTTCTACCGCGACATGTCCAGCTGGATCGCCGCCGGGCAGGTGCAGTCGCGCGACACGATCTTCGACGGGATCGAGGCGATGCCCGACGCCTTCCTGGGCCTGTTCACCGGCGCCAACACCGGCAAGATGCTGATCAGGCTCTAGAGCCGGCAGGCCGCCGGATTGCCGCTTTCCAGGCCGCGGCGGAGCGCCGCCTGGCGCTGCGCTGAAGTGCCGTGGGTGAAGCTTTCGGGGACTACGCGCCCCTGCGTCTGGCGCTGCAGCGTGTCGTCGCCGATCGCCTGGGCGGCGCGCATGCCTTCCTCGATGTCGCCCGGCTCGAGGATCGAGCCCTGCTCGTCCCGCGCGTTGGCAAAATAGACGCCGGCGTAGCAATCCGCCTGGAGCTCCACGCCGACCTGAATGCGGTTGCCCTCGACGCGGCTCGCCCGCGCCTGCGCTTGCGAAGAGCGTTGCAGGGTCCCGTCGAGGTTCTGGATGTGGTGGCCGACTTCGTGGGCGATGACATAGGCCATGGCCGCGTCGCCGGCGGCGCCGAAGCGGGTGGAAAGCTCGTTGAAGAAGGTGGGGTCGATGTAGATGCTCTGGTCGCCCGGGCAGTAGAACGGGCCCATCGCGGCCTGCCCCATCCCGCACGCGGACTGCGTGCCGCCGGAGTAGGCGACCATCTGCGCCGGCCGGTAGCGAGTGCCCGTGCTGGCGAAGATCTCGCCCCAGGTTTCCTCGGTCGACCCGAGGACCCGGGTCAGGAAGTCGCGCATGTTGGGATCGAGCCGCGACTGGCCCGCCGTCACGCCGCCGGTCGGGGCACCCGTCGGCAGCAGCCCGCCACCGCCACCGCCGAGGCTTTGCAGCGCGCAATAGCCGAGCAGCAGGATCAACACTCCGCCCATGCCGAAGCGGCTGGCGACCAAAGGCAGCAGGCAGCCGAGCAGGTTGCCGCCACCGCCGCCGCCGAACCCGCCGCCGCCGGTGCGGTCATGGAAATTACCGCTTGGTCCCTCGCCGCCCAGCCGCATTCCGCCTTCCTCCTGTTGCTCCCGCCCAATGCCTGAGCCGCAGTCGCGGTTGCAAAGCCCGCCGCCACCGGCTTAGCGGCTGGGGCCTGGAGGAGCGCCAACGATGATTCTGCAAGGCAAGGTCGCACTGGTCACCGGATCGACGTCGGGCATCGGCCTTGCGATCGCGCGAACCCTGGCCGCGGAGGGCGCGCGCGTCATGCTCAACGGCTTCGGCGACCCGGCGGAGATCGCCAGGCTCACGGACCAGCTTGGCGGGCTGCACGATGGTGCCGACTTGTCCGATCCTTCCGCGATAGAGGCCATGCTCCGGCGCTGCGCGGACGAGCTTGGGGGCCCCGACATCCTCGTCAACAATGCCGGCATCCAGCACGTCTGTCCGGTCGAAAGCTTCCCGACTGGCAAGTGGGACGCCCTGATCGCGGTCAACCTCTCGGCAGTGTTCCACACCACTCGCCTGGCGCTGCCCGCGATGCGGCAGCGCGGCTGGGGCCGGATCATCAACACCGCGTCCGCGCACAGCCTCGTCGCAAGCCCCAACAAGTCGGCCTATGT
>DATLFV010000028.1:0-25642 GCA_035540875.1 Sphingomicrobium sp.
ACCTCGCCGTCGGCGGCGACGGTCACCGGCAGCGCGTCGGCGCCGCGCGCGCCGATGTCGCGCACCAGCACCGCGGTGCGGCGATCGACGAAGCGCTGGGTGAGCCGCTCGTGAAGCGCGTCGCTCAGGCGCGCCTCGACCTGGCGCGTGCGCTCGGCCCATTTGGCCGGCTCCTTCAGCCAGTCGGAGCGGTGCGCGATATAGGCCCAGCTGCGCACGCCGGCGAGACGGTCGGCGAGCGCCTCGATGTCGCCGGCAACATTGTCGAGCCGTGCCACCTCGGCTGCGAACCATTCGTGCGGCACGTGCCCGCCCTCGCCGATATAGCTGAACACGCGGCGGACCATGCGCGCGTGGTGCATCGGCCCGACCTTGCGGAAGTCGGGAAGCCCGCAGGCCGCCCACAGCCGCCGCGCTGCAATGCCGCGCCTTGCGGCGATCGCGGGGTCTTCGGCGATCTGCTTGAGCACCGCCAGGTCGATGGCCAGCGGCGCCGGGCGCAGCAAGGGGTCCTCGCTTTTCGCCTCGAGGCTGGCGATCAGCGCCCGCACGTCGGTGAAGTCGAGGTCCGAGTTGCGCCAGTAGAGCGAATCGAGCGGGCGGAAGCGATGCTCCTCGATGGCGCTGATCTCCTCCTCGCTGAAGCCGGCGTCGCTGCCCTCGCCGCCGAGGCCGAGCGTGCCGAACGTGCCGTCGCGCTGGTGGCGCCCGGCGCGCCCGGCGATCTGCGCCATTTCGGGGATGCTCAGCCGGCGGTCGCGACGCCCGTCGAACTTCTCCAGGCCGGCGAAGGCGACATGGGTGACGTCCATGTTGAGGCCCATGCCGATGGCGTCGGTGGCGACCAGATAGTCGACCTCGCCGCGCTGGAACATCGCGACCTGGGCATTGCGGGTGGCGGGCGACAGCGCGCCCATCACCACCGCGGCGCCGCCGCGGAAGCGGCGAAGCATTTCGGCGAGCGCATAGACCTGCTCGGCCGAGAAGGCGACGACCGCGCTGCGCGGCGGCAGGCGCGACAATTTGGCGCTGCCCGAATAACGCAGGGTCGAGAAGCGCGGACGGCTGACGATCTCGGCCTCGGGCAGAAGCTCGCGGACCAGCGGCTTGAGCGTCGCCGAGCCGAGGATCAAGGTCTCCTCGCGGCCGCGGGCGCGCAGCATTCGGTCGGTGAAAACGTGGCCACGCTCGGGATCGATGCCGAGCTGGGCCTCGTCGATGGCGGCGAAGGCGAAGTCGGTGGGCAGGTCGCCGCGCTGCTCCTCGCGCGGGTTCGGGACAGGCATGCTCTCGGCCGTGCACAAGACGTAGCGCGCCTGGGGCGGAACGATGCGTTCCTCGCCAGTCAGCAAGGCGACCTGGTTGGCGCCCTTGATCGCCACCACCCGGTCATAGACCTCGCGCGCCAACAGCCGCAGCGGGAAGCCCATCACGCCCGAGGAATGGGCGCACATCCGCTCGATGGCGAGATAGGTCTTGCCGGTGTTGGTGGGCCCCAGGATCGCCCGGACCGGTGCATCAAGGCGCGGCGCCATGCCCATCAATGTGGCAGCGCCTGAGGCCAAAGCAAGGTCCCTCTGCCGGCGCTTAACCCCTTCCTAACCCTGTTGAGCGAAAGCTCGCCCGAGAGACATGCCGATCACCCTGCGGAAACCCGGAAGCGCGCTGGCGCTAGCCCTGCTGTGCAGCGGCGTCGCGGTCGCGGCGCTGCCGGGCACGCGCGAACCGGCCGGGGAGCGGGTGCAGTGGCAGGCGCTCGAGCTGGCGCCGCTCGCCGCCGGGGGACGCACCGGCCTCAGGATGAGCGCCACGGCCGCCGCCGAGCCGATCGACTCCGCGCCGGTGCGAAGCCGCGTCGAGCTGGCGATGACTTTGGGTCCCGGCGATTCGCTGCACGCCATGCTGGGCCGCGCCGGAGTCACCGCGGCGGATGCCGCGGCGGCCGCGGGGCTGGTCGCTGCCGCGTCGCGGCCGGCGGCGGGGACGGCCGTTGCCGTGACGCTCGGCGCCGGCAGCGGCGGCGGGCGGGCGCTCGAGCGCCTGCGGTTCAACGCCGCGCTCGGCCTCGACCTCGAGATCGTCCGCTCGGCCCAGGGACTGGAGCTGATCCGCCACGAGACGGCGGTCGACAGCCGCCCGCTCAGGGTGCGCGGGCGGGTCGGCGACGGCTTCTACTGGTCGCTGCGCGCCGCCGGGGTCAGCCCGCAGTCCGCCGCCGAATATCTCCAGGCGCTGGCCACCGAGATCGACGTCGGCAGCGAGGTCGCGCCCGACGACCGCTTCGACCTGGTGATTTCCAGCCGCCGCGTCGGCAGCGGCGAGCGCCGGCTTGGGCCCTTGCTCTACGCCGGCATCGACCGCGCCGCCGAGCGCGACCTCAAGCTGGTGAAATGGGCGGCGCACGGGCGCACGAGCTGGATTGACGCCGCCACCCTCGACCAGCCGCAGGCGATCGCAGCCGCGACCATGGCCTGGCCGGTCGCCGGGCGGATCACGTCGGGCTTCGGCTATCGCATCCACCCGATCCTGCGCTTCGCGCGCTTCCATAGCGGCATCGACTTCGGCGCCAGCTGGGGCAGCCCGATCGTCGCCGCCGCCGACGGCCAGGTGACCGGCGCCGGCTGGGCCGGAGGCTATGGCCGCCAGGTGCGCATAGCCCATGCCGGCGGCCTCGCCACCAGCTACTCGCACATGAGCCAGATCGTCGCCGAGGAAGGCAGCTTCGTGCGCCGCGGCCAGTTGATCGGCTATGTCGGCTCATCGGGCCTGTCCACGGGTCCGCACCTGCACTACGAAGTCTATCGCGGCGGCACGCCCGTGAACCCGCTCAGCGTCCGCTTCAGCTCCGCGCCGCTGGTCGACACGCGCCAGTCCGACGCGATCAAGGCGCACCTCAAGGCGCTGCTGGCGACCGGCGCCTAGGCGAGGGCGGCGGCGCCGCGCAGCGTCTGCCAGGCGCCGATCACCTGGCCGAGCCGGTCCTCATGGCTGCGGTCGCCGCCGTTCCGGTCGGGGTGGAAGCGGCGCACGAGCTCCGAATAGCGCTTGCGGACCGTGTGCAGATCGGTGTCCTCGCCGAGCCCGAGCACCGACAAAGCGCGGCGCTCGGCGCGGGAGAAGCGGCTTGGTGCAGGGCCCTCGCCGCGGCGGAAACGCGCGGCGATCGCGTCCAGCGGGTCCGAAAAGTTGCTCCACGCGGGAGGCGGATCCATGCCGGCGCTGGCGAAGGCGCGGGTCTCGCGCTCCCAGCCGCCATAGGGCGTCTGCGCCTCGGAGATTTCGTCGGTGCTCATCCCCTGGAAGTAATTGTAGGAGGCATTGTGAACGCGCACATGCTCGAGGCAGAGCAGCCGCCAGCTTCCCGGCCCGTTGAAATTGGCCGGCTCCAGCGGCGCTTTATACTCGCCGGGCTCGCCGCAGCCGGGAACCGCGCAGAGCCCCGCCGCGCCTTCGACCCTGCCGTGCATTCTGGGATTGCGGGACGCCACACCTTCCTCACTCGAACAGCCGATCTATATAGGCGATGATGAACGCACCGACTACCGGGCCGGTCGCAACCGAGATGCTGAAAAGGCTGCGGGCTGCGCTGGCGCCGAGCCGGATCGAGCTCACCGACGACAGCGACAAACATCGCGGCCACGGCGGCTACAATCCCGCCGGCGAAAGCCACTTCAGCCTGGCTATCGAAGCCGAGGCCTTCGCCGGCAAGTCGCGGATAGAGCGCCAGCGCATGGTCCATTCCGCGCTCGGCGATTTGCTGCACGAGCGGGTCCACGCTCTGTCGATCCGTGCCAGCGCACCGGGGGACGAATGAACGGCAGCCCGATCGAGCAGACCATCACCCCGGTCACCCACGACCTTGGTGATTTCAAGGTGCGGCGAGTGCTCCCGGCGCGCGAGCGGACCATGGTCGGTCCGTTCATCTTCGTCGACGAGTTCGGGCCGGCGCGGCTGCAGCCGGGCGAGGGCATGGACGTCCGGCCCCACCCGCACATCAACCTCGCCACCGTGACCTATTTGTTCGAGGGCGCCATCGAGCACCGCGATTCGCTGGGCACGCGCAAGGTCATCGCGCCGGGCGCGATCAACCTGATGACGGCAGGCCGCGGCATCGTCCATTCGGAGCGCTCGCCCGCCGAGACGCGAGCGGAAGGGCCGAGCTTCTACGGGATGCAGACCTGGCTGGCGCTGCCCGACGGGCGCGAGGACGTCGATCCCGCGTTCGACCATGTCGAGGCGGCCGGCCTGCCCCTGGTCGAGGACGGCAAGGCGTCGGCGCGCGTGCTGATGGGCAGCCTGTGGGGCGCGGGCGCGGCCACGCCGTGCCATTCGCCGACCATCTACGCGGACATCGTGCTTTGCCCCGGCGGCAGCGTGCCGGTGGAGGCCGAGGCGGACGAGCGCGCGGTCATGCTGGTCGAGGGCGAGGCCGAGCTCGACGGCGAAAGCCTCGAGCCGTTCGCCCTCTACTTGCTGCGCCCCGGCCACGCGCCGCGGCTGGCGAGCGCCGGCGGCGGCCGCGCGATGCTGATGGGCGGCGCCGCCTTTGCCACGCCGCGGCACGTGTTCTGGAATTTCGTCTCCTCGTCGCGCGAGCGGATCAACCAGGCCAAGGAGGACTGGAAGGCGCTGCGCTTCCCGCTGATCCCTGACGACCGCGACGAGTTCATCCCGCTTCCCGACAAGCCCAAGACGGTCAGCTACCCGTGAACGGGTTCCGGCAGGTGCGGCTGCGCACCGGCGTGACGCTCAACGTCGCCCTCGCCGGGCCGGACGCCGCGCCGCCCGTGATCCTGCTCCATGGCTTTCCCGAAGCGCACCGCACCTGGCGCGAGGTCGCGCCGCGGCTCGACGACGCATTCCGGCTGGTGATGCCCGACCAGCGCGGTTTCGCCGGCTCCGACCGGCCCGAGGAGGTCGAGGCCTATGCGACCGACACGTTGATCGACGACATTTTCGCGCTTGCCGATGCGCTCGGCATAGAGCGCTTCGCCCTCGTCGGCCACGACTGGGGCGGGGCCATCGCCTGGGCCGCGGCGCTGCGCGGCGACCCGCGCCTCGATCGACTGGCCATCGTCAACGCGCCGCACCCGGTGATCTTCCAGAAAAGCCTGATCACCGACGCCGATCAGCGCCGGGCCTCGCAATATATCACCGCCTTCCGCACACCCGGCTTCGAACAGGCGCTCGAAGCCATGGGCTACGAGGCTTTCTTCGAGAAAGTGTTCGGCGATGCCGACCGGATGTCCGAGGCGGAGCGGCAGCAATATCTCGCCGAGTGGCGGCAGCCGGGCGCAATGACGGCGATGCTCAACTGGTATCGCTCGGCGCGGGTGATGGTGCCGCCGCCCGGAGTCACCGTGCCGCTGCCCGACTGGGTCCTCGGCGCCTTCCCCAAGGTGCGCGTGCCGACGCTCGTGGTGTGGGGCATGCTCGACACCGCCTTGCTGCCCGTCCAGCTCGAGGGGCTCGACCGGCTGGTCGAGGACTTGCAGATCGTGCGCGTGCCCGACGCCGGCCATTTCGTGCCCTGGGAAGCGCCCGAAGCGGTCGCCGACGCGCTTCGGGAGTTCCTTCGGGCCGCGCGCTAGGGCCGGCGTCCGCCGCGGGCGATCTGCAGCTCGATGCGCTTGAGCTCGCGCATCAGCCGATTGACGTGGATTTCGGGCCAGAGCGCCAGCTTGATCATCGTCGCCAGGATCAGCAGCACGGCGGCCGGCAGCCCCCAGCGCAGCTGGCGGACCGGGTCGCTCGCATCGAAGAACATCCATCCCGCGTAAAGCGCGGCGAGGAACAGCAGCGCCTGGACCGCCATCATCAAAAGGTTGACCCAGCCGAGGCGGCCGCCGAACAGGCCGAAAGCCTGGGCAAAGAAGCCGGGCTCCTCGCCGATCTGCCTCAGCACTTCGCTTTCCTCTTCACCGAGGGCCTCGTCGATCATCTTGTCGAGGTCACGCATCATCGTCTCCTTCATCCAGTGCGGCGCGCAACTTGCGCCGGGCGTGCATCAATCGGGTCTTGACCGTGCCGGCGGGCACATCGAGCGACCGCCACCTCGGCGACGCTCATCTCCTCGAGGTAGAACAAGGCGATCGCGCTCTTCTGGTCCGGGGGCAAAGCAGCGATCGCGGCGCGCAGCCGCTGGCGGTCGCCGTATCCCTCGACTTCCGAGGTCTGCGGCGGCAGCCGGGACAGCGAATCCGCGATCTGGCGATCCCGAACTGCGCTGCCGATCCGGCCAGCGCAGCGACGGGAGACGACCCGGTAGGCCCAGGCGGCGAATGCGCGCTCGTCCTGCAGCCGGTGCAGGCCGCGGACGATGTCCACCCATGCCGACTGGGCGGCCTCTCGAGCCATCTCGCCGTCTCCCGTCAAGCGCCACGCATGAGCGAGCAGCCGGCCTTGCCACCGCTCGGCAAGCAATGCGAAGGCCTTCGCTTCGCCAAGCCTTGCGGAAGCGACCAGATACTCGTCGAGAGGGCCGGCCCCTTTGTTCCTCACCATGCTTCCCCTGTTCGCACTTAGGTGCAGCGCGCGCGCCATTCGGTTCAATCGCGGCCGCGAAAAACGCTTGAGGCTTCACAGCGCCGTTCCGGTGCCGCTAAGCGGCGGCCCATGACCTCGGCTGCCAAGACCCGCTCCCGCTCCCGCTCCGCCGCCCGGCTCGCCGCCGTGCAGGCGCTTTACCAGCAGGAGATGGAGGGCACCGCCTTGCCGCGCCTGCTCAAGGAGTTCCACGACCACCGGTTCGGCGCGACCATCGAGGACGCGACCTATGTCGAGGCCGAACACGCCTTCTTCGACGACGTGGTGAAGGGCGTCGACGCGCGCCGCGCCGACATCGACGCGCTGATCTCGCGGCGGCTGGCCAAGGGCTGGAGCCTCGAGCGGCTCGACCGGCCGATGCGCGCCATCTTGCGCGCCGGCGCCTACGAGCTGGTGGCGCGGGTCGACGTGCCAGTGGCCTCGGTCATTTCCGAATATGTCGACGTGGCCCACGCTTTCTACGACAAGCGCGAGAGCGGCTTCGTCAACGGCCTGCTCGACGCCATCGCCAAGGACGCGCGGGGATCATAGCCCTCCCGGTGGAGGAGTAGGAGCATGCGCGAATCCGAGGTCATCGAGCGGTTGCGGGGGATTGCGACCGGTGCGGCGGCGCGGGGGCTGCGCGACGACGTGGCCTTGCTCGAGGGGCTGGTGCTGACCCACGACAGCATTGCCGAGGGTGTGCACTTCCTGCCCCATGACCCGCCGGCGAGCGTCGGCTGGAAACTGGTCGCGGTCAATCTCTCGGACCTCGCTGCCAAGGGGGCGGAGCCGCTTGCGGCCCTGCTGTCGCTGACCCTCCAGGGCGACGGCGGCTGGGAGATCGCCTTCATCGACGGAGTTGCCGCGGCGTGCGAGAGCTACGGCCTGTCCCTGGTCGGCGGCGACACAATCTCGCTGCCGGTGAATGCGCCGCGCGTGCTTGGCCTCACCGCGGTCGGCCGTGCGGGCGCGACGACCCCGGCGCGAAGCGGCGGCCGCCCCGGCGACCGGCTGTGGCTGGTGGGGACGCTCGGCGATTCGGCGCTCGGCCTGGCGCAGCTGCGCGCCGACCGCAACGCGACCGGCCCATTGATCGACATCTACCGTCGGCCGGTGCCATTGCTTGCCGCCGGCCAGGCACTGGCGCCGCACGCGACCGCGATGATGGACGTGTCCGACGGGCTGCTGATCGACGCCGCCCGCATGGCCATGGCCAGCGGCTGCTCGGCCGCGATCGAGCTCGACGCGCTGCCGCTGTCGCGCGCCTTCATCGCCGAGCGCGGGCAGGGGCTCGACGCACGCCTGTTCGCGGCCACCGGGGGCGACGATTATGCGCTGCTGGCGGCACTGCCGGCGGGCGTCGCGCCGTCAACGCTTTCTTTACCTCAAGGAACGACCATCGCCTGCGTCGGGAGCCTCGCCGCCGGTGCTGCTCCCCTTGCACTGACGAGCGCCGGGACGCCTGTTCCGCTGCCGGAGACACTGGGCCATGAACATCGCGGCAATCCCGTTCCGCCAGTGGATGATCGGTCTTAGCGGGCTGGTCTCGGGCATGGCCGTGGCCTTGCTGCTGCACTGATCCGCTTCGCCATGGCCGCCTCGGCGGCCGAGGTTGCAACCGCGCTAAAGCCCTCATAAAGGGGCGCCATCTCGCCGGCGGCTCCTGCTTCGCCGGCCACTTCTGTTTGCCGCGAAACGGGGAAAAACATGGATCTGACATTGATCGCGATCGCCTGTGGCGTGGTCGCTGTGCTTTACGGCATCATCACCAGCCGTCAGGTGCTGGCCGCATCGCCCGGCAACCAGCGCATGGTCGACATCGCCAGCGCCATCCAGGAGGGCGCGCAGGCCTATCTTGGCCGGCAGTACACCACCATCGCCATCGTCGGCGTCGTGGTCGCCGCGCTGGTCGGCCTGTTCCTCGGCCTCATCCCGGCGATCGCCTTCACCGTCGGCGCCATCCTCTCCGGCGCCGCCGGCTACATCGGCATGAACATCTCGGTGCGCGCCAACGTCCGCACCGCCGAGGCCGCGCGCACCTCGCTGCAGGGCGGGCTGACCACGGCGTTCCGTTCGGGCGCGATCACCGGCATGCTCGTCGCCGGCCTGGCTTTGCTCGCCATCGCCGTCATCTTCTACCTGCTGGTCGAGGTGCAGGGCGCCGAGCCGCAGAGCCGCACGGTCGTCGACGCGCTGGTCGCGCTCGCCTTCGGCGCGTCGCTAATCTCGATCTTCGCGCGTCTCGGCGGCGGCATCTTCACCAAGGCCGCCGACGTCGGTGCCGACCTCGTCGGCAAGGTCGAGGCCGGAATTCCCGAGGACGATCCCCGCAACCCGGCGGTGATCGCCGACAACGTCGGCGACAATGTCGGCGACTGCGCGGGCATGGCCGCCGATCTGTTCGAAACCTATGTCGTTACCGTCGGCGCCACCATGGTGCTGACCGCCTTGCTGATCGGCGACAGGGCGGCCGACATCACCGCGCTCATGGCGCTGCCGCTGCTGGTCGGGGGCGTGTGCATCATCACCTCGATCATCGGCACCTACATGGTCCGGCTTGGCCGCGGCCAGTCGATCATGGGCGCGCTCTACAAGGGGTTCTGGACCACGGCCCTGCTGTCCGTGCCGGCCCTGTTCCTCGCCACCACGCTCGCGCTGGGCGATCTCAACACGGTGATCGGCGGCGCCGAGGCGGCCGGGACCGACGTCAGCGGCGCGGTCGCCGAGCAGACCGGCGGCTTCACCGGCTGGGACCTGTTCTTCTGCATGATGATCGGGCTCGCGGTGACCGGCCTTCTGGTGTGGATCACCGAATATTACACCGGCACCAACTACCGGCCGGTGCGCTCGATCGCCAAGGCGTCGGAGACCGGCCACGGCACCAACGTCATCCAGGGCCTGGCGATCAGCCTCGAGTCGACGGCGATGCCGACGATCGTGATCTGCATCGCGATCATCGCTTCCTATCTGCTCGCCGGGCTGATCGGCATCGCCTTCGCGGCGACCGCGATGCTGGCGCTGGCCGGCATGGTCGTCGCGCTCGACGCCTATGGCCCGGTCACCGACAATGCCGGGGGCATCGCCGAAATGTCGGGCATGGAGGACGAGGTCCGCCACCGCACCGACGCTCTGGACGCGGTGGGCAACACCACCAAGGCAGTGACCAAGGGCTATGCGATCGGCTCGGCCGCGCTTGCCGCTTTGGTGCTGTTCGGCGCCTACACCACCGACCTCCAGGAGTTCTCCGGCGAGCTCGGCATCGTCGGCGGCGTCGATTTCTCCTTGTCCAATCCCTATGTCGTGGTCGGCCTGCTGCTCGGCGCGCTGCTGCCCTATTTGTTCGGGGCGCTGGGCATGACCGCGGTCGGCCGCGCCGCCGGCGACGTGGTTCTCGACGTTCGCGACCAGTTTCGCAACAATCCGGGCATCATGGACGGGTCGAGCCGGCCCAATTACGCGCGCACCGTCGATCTCGTCACCAAGGCGGCGATCAAGGAGATGATCGTCCCCTCGCTGCTGCCGGTACTGGCGCCGATCGTCGTCTATTTCACGATCTCGGCGGTGGCCGGGCGCGAGCAGGGCTTCGCGGCACTGGGCGCGCTGTTGCTCGGCGTGATCGTGTCGGGCCTGTTCGTCGCCATCTCGATGACCTCGGGCGGCGGCGCCTGGGACAATGCCAAGAAGTATATCGAGGACGGCAATTACGGCGGCAAGGGCTCGGAGGCGCACAAGGCGGCGGTCACCGGCGACACCGTCGGCGACCCGTACAAGGACACCGCCGGCCCGGCCGTCAACCCGATGATCAAGATCACCAACATCGTCGCGCTGCTGCTGCTCGCGGCACTGGCGACCGGCGGCGCATAAGCGCTCGACCCGCCGCAACTCGGCCCCGCCCGGCACTGCCGCGGCGGGGCTTTTCTTTTGTTTTGGAGCCGTTACGCTGCCTCTCGTGCCGTGATCGGGGGGTGGTGGTGCGCATTCTATTGATGTTGACGGCGGCCTTGGCCGTGCCGGCAAGCGGCTGGGGCGCGGCGGCCAATCCGGTGGCCGCCGCCACGACGAAGATTTCGACCGCGGATTTCGCGGCCCTTCCACTGCTCACCCGGCCGCGCCTGTCGCCCGACGGCCGCAAGCTGGTCGCGCGCTCGACGCATCAGGGCAAGGCGCGGCTTGTCATCCTCGATGCCGAGCGCCCGCAGACGGTGATCCGGAGCATTGCGCTGGGCAAGGCGAGCATCGCTTCGGTGCGCTGGGCCGGGAGCCAGCGGCTGCTGCTGACCATATTGTCGACGGGCAGGCTGGCCAGCGGCGAGGAGATCCCGTTCCTGCGGCTGATCGCGGTCGACACCGACACCGGCCAGTCGCGCCTGGTCGATGGCAAGAGCCGCGGGGTGTACGCCGGCGACGTCCTCTATGCGGACCCGACCGGCAGCTGGGCGCTGGTCGCCAGCCAGGACGACCTGTTCTCTTATCCTTCGGTCAAGCGCATCGACCTTGCCACCGGCAACGCGATGCAGGTCGAAAAGCCGCGGCAGGACGTCTGGGACTGGTATGCCGACGACCAGGGCGTTGTCCGCGCCGGCGTCGCCACCGAAGGTCGCCGCTGGACGGTCTGGTACCGCGAGGCTGCCGGCCAGCCGCTGCGCGCGATCCATGGCAAGACGCCGAAGGACGACGACAGCACGGTCGACCGCTTCATCTTCGGCCGCGGCGAGAACGGCTGGATCATGACCAACGAGCGGACCGGCCGGTTCGCGGTGTACAAATATGATTTCAAGACCAGCCAGATCGGCGCTCCGCTGTTCGAGCACGCGACCAACGACGTCGACGACGTGACCTACGATCCGGCAACCGGCGAAATCAGCGCCATCGAATATCACGACGACCGTCCGCGGACCGTCTGGCTCGACGCCGAGCTTAAGGGGCTGCAGGCGAAGGTCGACAAAGCGCTTCCGGACGCCGTCAACACTCTGGTCGACTGGTCCCAGGATCGCAACCGCGTGCTGGTCTGGAGCGGGGGCGCCGCCGATCCGGGCCAATTCTTGCTGCTCGACCGCAAGACGCTGAAGATGCACCCGGTGCTGGAGCCATATGGCCAGATCGACCCGCAGCGCCTGTCGCCGGTCGCGGCCGTCAGCTACCGGGCGCGGGACGGCCTCAACCTGCCCGCCTATCTGACCTTGCCCAGGGACCGCCCGGCCGCCGGCCTGCCGCTGATCGTCCTGCCCCATGGCGGCCCGTTCGCGCGCGACGAATGGACGTACGACCCGCTCGTCCAGTTTCTGGCCAACCGCGGCTATGCGGTGCTGCAGCCGCAGTTCCGCGGCTCCACCGGCTACGGCAAGGAGTTCGTGGCGCGGGGCTATGGCGAATATGGCCGCAAGATGCAGGACGACCTCGACGACGGCGTCGACTGGCTGACCCGCTCGGGCAAGGTCGACCCCAAGCGGGTTTGCATCGCGGGCATGTCCTATGGCGGCTATGCGGCGATGTGGGGCGCGATCCGCAATCCCGAGCGCTATCGCTGCGCGGCGAGCTGGGCGGGGGTTTCCGACCTGCGTGCGCAGCTGCGCTACGACCGCAAGAGCTTCGCGGCGGCGCGCTATTTTCGCGAATGGCGCACCAGGGTCGCCGGCGAAGGCAAGGCCGACCTCGCCGCGGTTTCGCCGGTGAGCTTCGCCGACCGCGTCAGGGTGCCGCTGTTCATCGCCCATGGCGAGGCCGACGAGACCGTCCCGGTCAAGCAGAGCCGGGCAATGATCGAGGCCCTGCAGAAGGCCGGGAAGGACGTCACGGCGGCATTCTACAAGGACTCGGGGCACGATTTCGGAAGCGCGGCGGATCTCGACGATTTCCTGCGCCGGCTCGAAGCCTTCCTCGCCAGGCACAACCCCGCCTGACCCGATCCGAGGGGCGCACAGTCCGGCCGATCGCCGGCGAGTGGCGAGCTGCGCAGCAGCAGCCGGGGCGGCCATCGTCGCGCACTCAGCGGCGCGCCTTCCCTTTTCGGGGCCGGAACGCTAAGGCACCGCGACTTTTTGCAAGCGAAACAAGGAAGAGGCTCGGTTTGGCGAAGGAAGAACTTCTCGAGATGCGCGGGCGGGTGCTGGAACTGCTGCCCAACGCCATGTTCCGCGTCGAGCTCGAGAACGGCCACGAGATCCTCGGCCATACCGCCGGCAAGATGCGCAAGAACCGCATCCGCGTGCTGACCGGCGACGAGGTGCTGGTCGAACTGACGCCCTATGACCTCACCAAGGGCCGCATCACCTATCGCTTCATGCCCGGCCGCGGAGGCCCGCCCGGCTATACGGGCTAGGCGAAGTTCGTGCGCCTGATCCTCGCCTCGGCGAGCCCGCGCCGCCTCCATCTGCTGGCCCGCATCGGCGTCGTTCCCGACGCGGTGGTGCCGGCCGACATCGACGAGAGCGTCACGACGGGCGAGCTGCCGCGCGACCACGCGCGGCGGCTGGCGCGCGAAAAGGCGCAGGCAGTGGCCGCGGCGGAGCCGGACGCGCTGGTTCTCGCCGCCGACACGGTGGTGGCGGTCGGCCGGCGAATCCTCCCCAAGGTCGAGGACGAGGCGACCTTGCGCGCCTGCATGGCTTTGCTGTCCGGCCGCCGCCACCGCGTGCTCACCGGCGTTGCGGTCGCGGCTCCCGGTGGCATCGTTCGCGAGCGGCTGGTCGAGACGATGATCGCGATGAAGCGACTCTCTCCCGAGGAAATCAACTTTTACGCCGCCCACGGCGAATGGCGCGGCAAGGCCGGTGGCTATGCGCTGCAGGGATATGGCGAGGTCTATGTGCGCCATATCGCCGGCAGCTATTCCAACGTCGTTGGCCTGCCGCTTGCCGAAACGCGCGTGCTGCTCAAAGCGGCCGGCTATCCCCTTGCCTGACTGGCTGGTCGAGCACGGGATCGGCGAGACCCGGCTGGTGCGGATCGAGGGCCGTGAGATCGCCGAGGCCCGGGTCCTGATCGACGGCGCAATTGCCGCCGGGACTATCCTCGCGGCGCGGCTGAAGCAGGCGGGGGTGCCGGCGCTGGCAGTGGCCGGCGGCGCCGAATACCTGCTGCCGGCGGGCGCGGCGGGGGCGAGCGAAGGGGCCGCCATCAGCATCGAGGTGACGCGCGAGGCGATCCCCGGCGGCGAGCCCTGGAAGCGGCCGCTCGCCCGGCGCGCCGATGCCGAACCGCCCCCCCCCGCGCCCGACGGCGAGGAGGTGCCCTTCCCTGCGCCCGGCGACGGCCTCGGCGCTGCCGGCTGGTGGGACCTGGTCGACGAGGCCCGCAGCGGCATCGTCCGCTTCGCCGGCGGCGAGCTGCGCGTGTCGCCGACGCCGGCGATGACCCTGATCGACGTCGACGGGCGGATGGAGCCGGAGGCGCTGGCGCTGGCCGGGGCCCGCGCCGCGGCCCGCACCATAATCCGCCACGGCATCGGCGGCTCGATCGGCGTCGATCTGCCCACCGTCGCCGGCAAGGCCCAGCGCCAGGCCATCGCAGCGGCGTTCGACGCCATATTGCCGCAGCCGTTCGAGCGGACCGCGGTCAACGGCTTCGGCTTCCTGCAGGTGGTGCGGCCGCGGCGGCACGCGTCCCTGTTCGAGCTCGCCGCCGACCGCCCCGCCTTCGAGGCGCGGGCGCTGCTCCGCCGCGCGGCGTTCGCCTCGCCGGGCGCGGCGCGGCTGGCCGCGCACCCCGCGGTCGTCGCCGTGCTCGAGTCCCGTCCCGACTGGCTCGACCAGCTCGGCCGCCAGCTTGGCGGCCGCGTCGGCTTGCGGGCCGATACGAAGCTCCCCATGTGCGGCGGCCATGTCGACCAAGGCTGAAGCCAAGCCCTGTCCACTGTGTGGCAAGCCGCCGGCGAGTGCGCACGCGCCTTTCTGCAGCCGCGGCTGCAAGGACCGCGACCTGCTGCAATGGCTCGGCGAGGGCTATCGCATCCCCGGGCCGCGGGTGCCTGCCGGCGGGGTGGACAGGCATGAGGACGACGTCTAGTTGGGCGCTCGCCCGCGCGGCCGGACCCGCGACCCCCATGGGCCCAGGTAGCTCAGTTGGTAGAGCACGTGACTGAAAATCACGGTGTCGGCGGTTCGATCCCGTCCCTGGGCACCATCCTTGCCGGCCGGCGCCATGCCGGCGCCTGACCTCCTCGCCTTTGCTTGTGCGCTCGCCGACGCGGCCCGGCGCGAGACGCTGCGGCACGCGGGGCGCAGCATCGCGGCCGAAGACAAGAGCGGCGGGGCTGAGCAATTCGATCCGGTCACGCTGGCCGATCGCGACGCCGAACGCGCGATGCGCAGCCTGATCGCGCGGCATTATCCCGACCATGGCGTCACGGGGGAGGAGTTCGGGGACAAGGCACCGGCCGGAGCGTTCACCTGGGTGCTCGACCCCATCGACGGCACCCGGTCCTACATGTGCGGGCTGCCGACCTGGACGACGTTGATCGCGCTGGTCGAGGATGGGGAGCCGCTGCTCGGGATCGTGGACGCCCCCGCGCTCGACCAGCGCTATGTCGGCGCGGCGGGCGAGTGCCGGCTGGTGTCGGGAAGCGATGGCGTTGAGCTCCGCGCGAGCGACTGCACCGCGCTTGCCGAGGCGCGCCTGTCCACCACCGACCCTTTCCTGTTCGCGGGCCGCGCGGCGGACTCGTTCGATCGCTTGCGCCGCGCGGTTCGCACCACGCGCTACGGCCATGACGCCTATGCCTATGCCCGGCTGGCGGCGGGCGGCCTCGACCTGGTCGTGGAATGCGGGCTCAAGCGCCACGACTATGCCGCGCTGATCCCGGTCGTTCGCGGCGCCGGCGGCACCTTCGGCGACTGGAGCGGCGGCAGCGACTTTGCCGCGGGCGACGTCATCGCCGCCGCGACCCCGCAGCTTTACGCGGCCGCGGTCGCAATCATGAGCGCCCGCCGGGCTGATGCCGGCCCTGAAGCACAAGGATGATGTCCTGCCAGCCGAAGCCGCGCGCCTGCATCAGCACGATGAGGTGGTAGAGCAAGTCGGCAGCCTCCGACGCGCAGCGCCGTGCATCGCCGGTGACGGCGGCCAGCGCCACCTCGACGCCTTCCTCGCCGATCTTCTGCGCGACCCGCTCCACGCCCGCGTCGAGGAGCTGGCGGGTGTAGCTCGCGGGGTCGGCGGAGTCGGCGCGGTTGCCGACGACTGCCGACAGTTCGGCAAGCCAGCCGGGACCCTTCAGCGCGTCCTCGCCGAAGCAGCTGGCGGAGCCGAGATGGCAGGTCGGGCCGAGGGGCTCGACGAGCACCAGCAGCGCATCGCCGTCGCAATCGCAATGGACGGCCTCAAGCCGAAGCCGGTTGCCGCTGGTCTCGCCCTTCTGCCACAGGCGCTGCTTGGACCGGCTGTAGAAGGTGACGAAGCCCGACTCGCGAGTGGCGGCGAGCGCCTCGCGATTCATGTAGCCGAGCATCAGCACACGGCCGGACGCGCGGTGCTGGACGACCGCCGGCAGCAGTCCGTCCATCCTGTCCCAGGCGAGGCCGGCGTCGTCCGCCTCGGTCAGCGGCGCATTTCGATCCCGCATATGGCGAGAAACTCCTTGAGGTCGGAAATCCCGATGATCCGGTCGTGGAAGACGGTGGCGGCGAGCGCGCCGCTGGCGCCGGCGGCGAAGGCGTCGCGGAAATGCTCCGGCGTGCCCGCGCCGCCCGACGCGATCACCGGGACCGTGACGGCATCGATCACTTGCGCCGTGTGCGCGACATCATAGCCGGTGCGCACGCCGTCGCGTCGCATGCAGTTGAGCACGATCTCGCCGGCGCCGCGGCTGCACGCCTCGCGTACCCAGTCGAGGGTGCGGCGCTGCGCGTCGCGGGTGGTGGCCGGATCGCCGGTATATTGCTTGACCCGATAATCGCCCTGGACCGCGAAGCTGTCGACGCCGAGCACCACGCACTGGGCGCCGAAGTCGCGCGCCAGCTCGTCGATCAGCGCTGGCCGCTCGAGGGCCGGCGAATTGATCGACACCTTGTCGGCCCCGGCATCGAGGCACGCCGCGGCGGCATCGCGGCTGCGGATGCCGCCGGCAACCGCGAACGGAATGTCGATGACCTCGGCGATCCTGCGCACCCAGCCGAGATCGAGGCTGCGCCCTTCGGCGCTGGCCGAAATGTCGTAGAAGACGAGCTCGTCGGCGCCCTCGTCGCGATAGCGCATCGCCTGTTCGACGATGTCGCCGGCGTCGCGATGATCGCGGAACTGCACGCCCTTGACCACGCGGCCGTCCTTGACGTCGAGGCAGGGGATGATCCTACGCGCGGGCAAGGTCGAGCGCCTCCTCGATCGCCAGGCGTCCGTCCCACAAGGCCTTGCCGACGATCGCGCCCGCGGTCCGCAGCCGCTGGAGGTCGGCCAGCGACGACACGCCCCCCGAGGCCTGGACCTGCAGGTGCGGCAGGCGCTCGACCGCCTCGTGGAGCAGGTCGAAATTGGGCCCGGCGAGCTCGCCGTCGCGGCCGATGTCGGTGAGCAAAAGGTGTCGCGCATTTGGATGAAGTTCGGCGACGTCCCACAACGAGCGTCCGCTGTCCTCGGTCCAGCCGGAAATCGCCACCTGCGGCTCGCCGCGCACGAGGCGGACGTCGAGCGCAAGCGTGATGTGCTCGGCTCCGAACTCCTCGAGCCAGTCACGCACCAGCTCGGGCTGGCGAACCGCGAGGCTTCCCACCACCACGCGCGCCACGCCCGCATCGAGCAGGCGCTCGACATGGTCGCGCGAGCGCACGCCGCCGCCGACCTGCAGCCGCACGGGCGCCGCCGCGGCGAACTTGGCAATCAACGCGTGCTGGACCGGCCGGCCGGCGCGGGCACCGTCGAGGTCGACGATGTGCGCCCACTCGGCGCCCGCATCGGCGAACCGGCGAAGCGCGCTGCGCGGGTCGGCCTCGTAAAAGGTCGGCTCCTCGAAGCGCCCCTGGCGAAGGCGCACGACGCGGCCGTCCATCAGGTCCATCGCCGGATAGAGGATCATGCCAGGAAGCTCTCGAGGAAGCGGGCGCCGGCCGCGCCCGAGCGTTCGGGGTGGAATTGCGCGCCGGTCCAGTTGCCCTGCCGGACAATCGCCGGGATGGTCCGCCCGTAGTTCGCGGAAGCGACGGTCGCTGGCCCGTCGTCGCAGGCGAAGCTGTGGGCGAAGTAGAAATAGTCACCCTCGCCCTCGTTTCCGCTGCGCAGCACCCGGCTCCAGCCCATGTGCGGGACCGGCAGGCCCGGCGCGGCTTTGAGCGCGCGCACCTTGCCCGGGATGATCCCGAGGCAGTCCGTGCCGTCCTCCTCGCTGCTCTCGAACAACAGCTGCATGCCAAGGCAGATGCCGAGCGCCGGCTGTTCGAGCGATCGCAGCGTGTCGCGCAGCCCGAGCTCATCGATGCGCTGCATCGCAAAGCCAGCGGCGCCGACGCCCGGCAGGATCACCCGGTCGGCAGCGGCGATCTCCTCGCGGTCGGCGCTCACCGCGGGTTCGACTCCGAAGCGGCCGAGCGCAAGGCGCACCGACCCGATATTGCCGCAGCCCAGCTCGACGATGACCAGCTTCACAACATGCCCTTGGTGCTCGGCACCGCATCGCTGCTGCCCTCGCGGCGCACTGCCTGGCGGAGCGCGCGGCCGAACGCCTTGAAGCAGGCCTCGGTCTTGTGATGGTCGTTGTCGCCCTCGACCCTGACGTGGATCGCAGCGCCCATGGCGTCGGCGAGTGAGCGGAACACGTGGCGCGTCATCTCGGTCGGGTAGGCGCCGATGTGGCTCGCCTCGAACGCGCCTTCGAAGCGGCTGAACGGGCGGCCCGACAGATCGATCAGCACCTGCGCCTGCGCCTCGTCCATCGGCAAAGCAAAGCCGAAGCGGCCGATGCCGCGCCGTTCCCCGAGCGCGCGCGACAAAGCGGTGCCCAGCGCGATCGCGCAATCCTCGACGCTGTGGTGGCCGTCGATGTCGAGGTCGCCGTCGCAGGCCAGGGTCAGGCTGAAGCCGGCGTGCGCCGCCACCTGGTCGAGCATGTGATCATAGAAGGGGATGCCGGTGGCAATGCGCCGTGGCTCCGCCCGGTCGAGGTCCACCGCAACGGCGATCTTCGTCTCCTTGGTGTCGCGGACCAGCTCGGCGCGCCGCGCCGGGGCTGCCGCTGACGGAACCTCGAACGCTGCCAGGGCCGCGGCATTCTCCGCCTCGGTTCCGATTGTGAGCCGAACGCCTCCGGGCGCCGCATTGGGTCGGAAGCGGACGCGGATGCCGAGCCGACGGAGCTTGTCGGCGAGCGCCTGCGGGTCGTCGACCTCGAGGAACAGGAAATTGCCGCCGCCCGAGCGCACCGAGCGGACGATCGGCGAGGCCGCGAGCAGTGGCGCCAGCCGCTCGCGTTCGGCGATGATCCGTGCGATCCGCTCCTCGTGGATTTGCCGCCGCGACGGAGCGAGCGCGGCCATCGCCGCTTCGACGGACAGGCTCGGCAGCGGGTAGGGCGGCAGTGCCCGCGCCGCGACCGCGACGAGCCCGGGCTCGCCGATCGCGCAGCCGACTCGGGCTCCGGCGAGGCCGAACGCCTTCGACAGGGTTTTCAGCACCACGAGGTTGGGCCGCTTTGCCGCCTCAGCGGCGAGGCTCGGGGTCGAGGAGAAATCCAGATAGGCTTCGTCCAGCACGACGATGACGTCCGGCAAGGCGTCAGCGACGTGGAGGACATCCGCCGGCTCAATCTCGTTCCCAGTGGGATTGTTGGGCGAGCAGATGAAGGCGAGCTTCAGCCCGTAGACGTCTTGCAGGGCCGCGACATAAGCGGCGGCGTCGAATTCGAAACCGGGGCCGAGCGGCACTTCGACGACGCGCGCGCCCTGGAGGGCGGCGAAATGAGCATAGGCCGTGAAGGTTGGAGCGGGAACGGCGATCGCATCCACGCCGGGCCTGCAGAAGGCGCGCACGAGAATGTCTATCGCATCGTCGGCCCCGCGGGTGACGACCAGGTTCTCGCGTTGCACATTGTAGAGGGCGGCGAGCGCCAGCCTCAGCCGCTCGGGCTGCGGCTCGGGGTAGCGGTTGAGGCCGGTGGCAAGCGCCCCGTCGGACAAAGGCGCGAACGGATTTTCGTTGGCGTCGAGCTTGATCGCGTCGGGCGCGAACGCATCGTTCGCGCGGGCGGCGATGTCGAACGGCTCGAGGGCAAGGATCTCGGGGCGCGCGAGGCGCTCGGCAAGCGATGACATCAGGCGCGCTCCAGCCGGGCGTCGGCGGCCTGGGCGTGAGCCTCGAGCCCCTCCATTCGCGCCAGTGTCGCTGCGGGTCCGGCGATGCGCCGCGCCGCCTCGCCGGTCAGCGACTGGACGCTGATCGCCTTTAGGAAGGTGTAGACTCCAACCCCGCTCCAGGCCCGGGCGGCGCCATCGGTGGGAAGCACGTGGCTCGACCCGGCGAGATAGTCGCCGAAGGTCTCGGCGGCCGCGCCGCCGGCGAATACGGCGCCGGCGTTGCGGATTTCGCCGACCAGAGCCTCGGCCTCGGCGACCGCAAGCGAGAGATGCTCGGGCGCATAGGCATTGGCGACGTCGAGCGCCTGCCCGAGGTCGTCGGTCACGATCACGCGCGCCTGGTCGAGGGAGGCGCGGGCGATGCCGGCGCGCGGCAGGCTGGCGAGGCGCGTCTCGACCTGGCGGAGCGCGGCTTGCGCGAGGGCGCGTGAAGGCGTCACCAGCAGCACCTGTGCCGCCGGGTCGTGCTCGGCCTGGCTCAGCAGATCGGCAGCGACGCGGTCGGCGTCGGCGTCGCCGTCGGCAACCACCAGCAGCTCGCTGGGCCCGGCCGGCAGGTCGATTGCAACGCCGCCGCTTCCGACCTGGCGCTTGGCTTCCGCCACCCAGGCGTTGCCGGGCCCGCAGATCTTGTCGACGCGCGGGATCGCGCCCGCACCGAATGCCAGCGCCGCAATCGCCTGGGCACCGCCGACCGTCCAGATCGCCCCGATCCCGCACAGCTCGGCGGCCAGCGCGATGACGGGCGACAGGCTGCCGTCAGCGCGCGGCGGGGTGACGGTGACGATCTCACGCACGCCTGCCTCACGCGCCGGGATTGCCAACATCAGCAAGGTAGAGAACAGGGGCGTCGCGCCGCCAGGTACGTAGAGGCCGACGCGGTCGACGGGCCGCCACAATTTGCGGACCAGCAGCCCCGGCGCGGTCTCCACCGACACGTCGGCAGGGAAGCTTGCCTCGTGGAAGGCGCGGATGTTGCGCGCGGCAAGTTCGATCGCCGCGACCTGCTCGGGGTCGAGCGTACGGCGCGCCTCCGCGGCGATCGGCGCAACCTCGACCAGCCGCGGCTCGCTGCCGTCGATGCGTTGTGCGATCTCGCAAAGCGCCGACCAGCCGCCGCTCCGCACCGCCTGGACGATGCCCGCGACTCCGGCCTCGAGCTCGGCGCTGCGCCGCTGCTCGGGCCGCGCCAGCGCCGCCTCGCGTCCGCGCTCGTCCAGTGCGCTCCACTCCAGCGTCTTCACATCATCATCTTTTCGATTGGGACAACCAGGATCGCCGAAGCGCCCGCGCCCTTGAGCTTTTCCAGCGTCTCCCAGAACACCGACTCCTGGCAGACGGCGTGAACCGCGAAATGGCCCGGCCGGCCGTGCAGCGGAACGATGGTCGGCGCTTCGGCGCCGGGCAGGATGGCGGTGATGTCTTTCAGCGACTCCCCCGCCGCGTTGAGCATGATATATTTCGATTCCTTGGTCGCGAGCACGCCGTCGATGCGGCTGAGCAGGCCGGAGGCGATCTCGTCGCGAACCGGGTCGAGCGGCTTGCGGGTGCGGATCAGCACCGCCTGGCTGTCGAGCACGGTCTCGACCGGTCGCAGGCCGTTCGCCTCCAGCGTCGCCCCCGTCGACACCAGGTCGCAGATGAAATTGGCGATCTGCAGCCGCGGCGCGAGCTCCACCGCCCCGTTCATCTTCACCACCGTCGCCTCAATGCCGCGGTCGGCGAGAAAATGCGTGACCAGCCTGGGATAGGAAGTGGCGATCCGGGCGCCGGCGAGCTGCTGCGGACCGGAGTAGCCGACGCCCTCCGGCGCCGCGAGCTTGAGGCTGCAGCGCCCGAAGCCGAGCTCCGCCAGCACCTCGAAACGCTGTTCGGCCTCGCCGAGCGCGAATTCCTCGAGCACGTTCTGGCCGACGATCCCGAACTCGCAGACGCCGTCGCTGACGAAAGTCGGGATGTCGTCGTCGCGCACGAACATCAGCTCGGCGGGAAAATTCTCCACCCTGGCCGTCAGGCTGTTCTTGCTGCTCTGGATGCGGAAACCGGCGTCGCGCAGCAGGTCGCGGCTGAGATCGGACAGCCGTCCCGATTTTTGCAGCGCGATGTGCAGCCGCGTGCGGTCCCTCAGCATCGCGCGTCCAGTGCGTCGATGGCGCGGCGATAGCCCTGATGCGGCTCGTGGCGCAGGAAGCGCCCGACCCTCACGATGGTGGTGGTGCTGACCCCGGTCGCGTCGTGGATCTCGCGATAGGGAAGATCGGTGCCGTCGAGCAGCCGCGCGACGTGCCAGCGCTCGGCGAGCGTGCGCAGCTCGGCCGGCGTACACAGGTCGAGCAGCAGCAGCCGCATATCCTCCCGGCTGCGCGGAGTGAGCAGCGCGTCGCACAAATCGTCGAGCAGCAATGCGGGATCGCGGCTGGGGGCTATCTGCCCCTGCCGGGTGGTCGTGGCCATCAGCTTGTTCCAACGTGTTAAAACGCTAGAACGCACCTAGCGCCGGATTGCGCGGAGTCAAGCGCCGCTGTTCGCGTAGAGGGCGTCGAGAGCGCGGGCGCTGTCGGAGAGGCCCGGCGTGGTGCCGGCGAAGCGCTCGCCGGCGGCGAGCCGCCGCGCCCAGTCCACGGCTGCCCTACCGCCCCAGTCATCGGGCGGGGCGGCAATGCGCTCGGACTCGCGGCCGCGCAGCAGATCGGCCGAGAAGTCGAAGAAGGAGCCGTTCTCGTTGCGCATCTCGACTCCGCCCTTCGTGCCGTAGAAGCGCGCCTCTATGACCGCGTCGCGGCCGGCGTTGAGGTTCCACGAGCAGGCGATGCGGATGGTCGCGCCGCCGGCAAGCTCGAGCGTGCCGGCCGCATAATCTTCGACCTCGCCCTCGCGCAACGGCCGGCCGTCGCGCAGCAGCCGGCCGTGCGCCGCCCGCACTTGAGGGAAATCGAGCAGCCAGAGGCCAAGATCGACCAGGTGTACGCCAAGGTCGATTAGGCAGCCGCCGCCCGACAGCTTGGGGTCCCAGAACCAGCCGGCGCCCGGCCCGTACGCGTTGTGGAAGACGAGGTCGGCGGCAAACAGCTTGCCGAGTTCGCCCGCCTGCACGCGCTGCCGGATTGCCCGCATTGCCGCAGTGTGGCGGTAGGAGAGGTCGACGCCGAGCAGCCGGTCTGCACCGCGCGCTGCGTCGAGCACCGCCTCGACTTCGCCGGCGTTCCGCCCAAGCGGCTTCTGGCAGAACACGGCCGCGCCGGCGTCCAGCGCGGCGATGCACTGTTCGGCGTGAAGCGCGCTCGGGGTCGCGATCACCACGCCGTCGGGTTCAAAAGCGAGGAGCTGGTCCAGGCTGCCGACCAGTTCGGCCGCCGGAGCCAGCGCCTGTGCCTGGCGCGCCATGTCGTCGCTGGGGTCGCAGATCGCGACCGCCTCGATGCCGTCGAGCCCGAGCATCGCCGCCATGCGGTTGCGGCCGATCCAGCCGGTGCCGACGAAGCCGAGCCGGATCATGCGCCTTCAGGGTCTTGGGGCACCACGACCGCCTTCACGAAGGCGCCGGGGCGATCGCGGGTCGCGTCCAGTGCCTCTCCGAGCCGCTCGAGCGGGTACTTGTGGGTCACGACATCGGCGGGGTCGAAAATCCCCTGCTCCACCGCCGCCACCGCCTCGCGCATGCCCTGCAGCGCCACTGCCGGATCGCGCTCATGGGCGTTGACCACGTCGAAGCCGCGCCAGTTCCACAGCTGCATGTTGACCTGCCGCGGCCCGTCCTGGTGATAGCCGGCGATCACCAGCCGGCCGCCCTCAGCGGTCAGCTCGGCGGCAAGGTCGAGCGGCCATTGCTTCCCAACGGCCTCGATCACGCGCTCGCACAGCCGTTCACCGGTGAGCTCCCTGACCTGGCTGATGATTTGCCAGTGGTCGTGCATCGGGATCGTCTCGGCGGCGCCCATGCGGCGCGCCAGCGCGAGCGACTCCTCGCGCCGCGAGATGGCGATTACGCGCGCTCCGGCCCGGCTCGCCAGCCGCACCAGCAAGGCGCCGAGAAACCCGATGCCGACGATGGCGACCGTCTGCCCGGCGCGGATCTCGCTGCGGCGGAAGATGTTCATGGCGCAGCCGAACGGCTCACCGGGAAAGGCGATGCCGGCCAGCGAGCCGAGCAGCTTCACCACCGCCGAAGCGTCGGCGACGTCATATTCGGCAAAGGCGTTGCCGCTCAGCATCGCCACCCGGTCGCCTATCTGGATGCCGGTCACCTCCGCGCCGACGGCATCGACGCTGCCCCAGCCTTCATGGCCGAGCGCCCCCGGAGCGGTCGGGAATTGCATCCACTCGGGGCCCGCCCAGGGCGTCAGGTTTGACGCGCAGACCCCGCAGCCCTCGAGCCGCACGCGCACCTGGCCGGGGCGGGGCTCGGGGCGCGCGACCCGCTCGATCCGCAGCGTCCCCGGGCCGGTCACTACCGCGGCCCGCATCATCCTGTCGGTCATGCCAGCCTGGCCGTCTCGTCACGCTGCACGGATGGCGTCCCGCGGAGCGTTCACGCGGCCGCCGCCGCCCGCCTCAATGAGATGATGCTCGAGCTCGGCCGCGCGGTGTTCGGCAGTGTGGGCGGCGAGGATCCGCTTGCGCGCCGCCTGCCCGATTATCGCGGCGTCGGCATCGCCGCTCAGCCGGGCGATCACCTCGTCGCTGTGGCGCGCGAGCACGATCTCGGCGCCGGGCGCGAACAGCTCGTCGAGGCCTTCCCAGGAGTCGGAGATCACCGGCGTCGCGCAGGCCGCCGCCTCGAACAGCCGCACCGACGGCGACCAGCCGGCGGCGATCATGTCGGCGCGCGTGACGTTGAGCGTGTAGCGCGAGGCTGCGTAAAACTCGGCGTGCTGCGCCGGCGGCAGATGCTCGATGCGCTCGACGTTCGCCGGCCAGTCGATGTGCTCGGGATATTGCGGGCCGGCGACGGCGAACTTCAGCTGCGGCAAGCGCCGCGCGGGTTCGATCAGCAGTCGCTCGAGCGTCGGCTGGCGGTCGTCGCTGTAGGTGCCGAGATAGGTGAGGTGCCAGCGCTTCGGCAGGTCGAGCGGCGGATAGACCTCGGGGTCGACGGAGCAGTAGAGCGCGCGCGCCGCCGGCGACCCGAACTCGCTCTCTATCCGCCGCAGCGTCGGCCCGCCGGTGAAGGACAGGTAGAGGTCGTAGCCTGGGATGATCTCCGGCGAGAGATATTCCAAGTCGCCGCGCTTCAGCTTGGCGAGCGTTACCGGCGTGTCGATGTCGTAGAAGGCGGTGACGCCGCGCGCCTGGCCCTGCACGAACCGGCCCACCGGAACACCGTCGGGGACGTAGGAGCCGACCATTACCGCGTCGGCGCCGGCGATCTCGCTTTCCCAGCGCCCGAGCTCCTCGACGGACGCGTAGAATTCCAGCCGGCAGTAGTCGGGATCGCCGATGTCGCGATTGTCGCGATACCAGGGCACGTCGCGCTCCAGGAACATTATGTCGTGGCCGCGCTGCGCGAACGCCCTCAGCAAAGCGCGGAAGGTGGTCGCATGACCGTTTCCCCACGACGAGGACAGGCTGAGGCCGAGCACCACCAGCTTCATGCGGCGCTCCTCTGCTCGCGCAGTTGCGCGCGCAGCAGCGCATCGACCTCGGCGCCGCGGTGCGCATAGGTGTGCTCGGCAAGCACGCGCCTAAGCGCCGCGTCGCCGATCGCCCGCGCCCGCTCCGGGGTGAGCGCGCGGACATGCTCGGCCACGTCCCGGCCGTCGCGCGCGACCAGCACTTCGGTGTCCGGCTGCAGGAATTGCTCGATGCCCTCCCACGCGTCGGTGATCAGGCAGGCGGCGGCG
>DATLFV010000029.1:0-12823 GCA_035540875.1 Sphingomicrobium sp.
GCTGTCCGGCTGCGACAGCGCCGGCCAGGAGCCGACGCTTGCCGCCGTCGCCGCCGCGGCGGCCAAGTATCGCGACGTCAAGGTGGCGATCGAGGAAGGCTATACCACCGACAACAAGTGCGTGACGGCCGAGATGCTCGGCTTCCCCGCCGAGCAGGGCGCGATGGGGCTGCATTATGTCCGCAAGGACCTGCTCGGAATAGGTCCGCCGGCGCCGGGGCGGGTGCGCGGCACCGGCACCTACACCGACTTCGCCAAGCCGGCGATGCTGGTCTACGAGCCGCAGCCGAACGGGTCGATGACCCTGGTCGCGGTCGAGAACCTCGTGTTCGAATCGGCGTGGCGGGCGGCGGGCAACAGGCAGCCGCCGAGCTTCCACGGAACGCCCTACCTGCTGCTCAAGGACGATCCGGCGACCAGGCTCGACGAGGCGCACGGCTTCGAGCCGCATTACGAGCTTCACGCCTGGGTGTTCCGCGACAACCCCAACGGCATGTTCGCGCCGTTCAGCCCCAAGGTGACGTGCCGCCATCACCGCCCGGCTCAGGCCCAGCCGCAGGCGCAGGCGCATGGCGGCCACGGCAAAGCGGTCGCGGCGGTCCCGGCGATCGGCGTTGCCGAGGCGCGCGCGATGGTCGCTGCCAATGCCTTGCTGATCGACGTTCGCGAGCCGCACGAGCTGGCGGCGAGCGGCAAGCTCGAAGGCGCCGTCAACATGCCCCTGTCGTCGTTCGAAGCGCGGGCGAAGGCGCTGCCCAGGTCGCGGCCGATCGTGCTCTATTGCCGGACCGGCCGGCGCTCGGAACTGGCCGGCGAGATGCTGCGCGAGCTCGGCTTTGCGAGCGTCCACAACCTCGGCGGGTTCGACGCCGCCACCGCCGCCGGCTGGCCGAGCCGTCGCGGCTGAGGCGCCGGTGGCGAGCGTCTTCCTCAGCTATGCCCGCGAGGACGCGGCGCGCATCGCGCCGCTCGCCGCGGCGCTCGAACGTGTCGGCCACCGGGTGTGGTGGGACCAGCATATTTCCGGCGGCGAGCAGTTCGCGAGCGCGATCGAACAGGCGCTCGAGCAGGCCGACGTGGTGATCGTCGCGTGGAGCCAGGCCTCGTGCAAGTCGGCCTGGGTGCGCGACGAAGCGGCGGCGGGGCGCGACAGCAACCGGCTGGTCCCGGTCAGCCTCGGCGGCTGCGTGCCGCCGCTGGGATTCCGCCAATATCAGACGATCGACCTTAGCGGGTGGAACGGGCGCGGCGGCGGGCGCAAGCTGGCGCCGTTGCTCGCCGCAGTCGAAGCCAAGGCGGCCGCGTCAGGCGGGACCAAGGCGCCCGCGCCGGTGCGGGCAAGCGCAACGCCGAGCACGTTCAACCCGCGGCTGCTGGCGGCATCGCTGGGCGCCCTGGTGCTGCTGGGCGGCGGCCTGTTCTACGCGACCATGGGTTCGGCGTCGGGCGCGCTCGAGCCGCGGGTCGCGATCGGCGGCTTTGCCGTGGTCTCGCCCGACCTGCCGCCGGGGATGGCGCAGGCGATCAGCGACGAGATCGTCGCCGCGTTCGGCGCCGAGAATGCGGTGGCGGTCACCACCGCCGCGCCGGGCAAGGCGGCGGCGGCGCCGTTCGTGCTCGACGGCAGCGTGCGCAAGGAGGGCGACGCGCTGCGCTTCACCGTCAGCCTCAAGGACAGCGAGAGCGGGCTGGTGGTGTGGTCGCACGGCTACGACCGCGCCGCCGCCGACACGCTCGCCGCGCGCCAGGTTTCGGTCGCCTCGAGCCAGGTGGTGCGCTGCGGATTATGGGGCGCCTCCTCCTATCCCAAGCGGATGCCCGAGGAGGCGCTGTCGCTCTATTTGCAATTCTGCGGCGACTATTGGAGCGGCTCCGCCGACGAGCAGAAGGTGCTCGACGCGGCCCGCAAGGTGACGGTGGCGGCGCCGGATTTCTCGTTCGGCTGGTCGGCGCTGGCGCTGGCCGCGGTGCCGCTCGCCCAGGGCGATTCGCCCGACGCGCAAGCGGTGCGCAAACAAGCGATCGAGGCGGCGCACAAGTCGATCAAGCTCGATGAGCTCAACCCCGAGGGGTACATGGCGCTGGCCGGGCTGCTGCCGATGGACCGCTTCGCCGAGCGCGAGGAATTGCTCAAGAAGGCGATCAGCGTGCGGCCGACCGAATGCGGGTGCGAGCGGGAGAGCTACGGCGACTTCCTCGCCTCGGTCGGGCGGCTGGAGCACGCGGTCGAGCAATATGAGCGCGCGCAGGCGCTGATGCCGCTGGCGCCGTTCACCAACGTCAAGCTGGCGCAGGCCCTGTTCATCGTCGGCCGCAACGAGGAAGCCAGCAAGATCCTCAACCAGGCGATCAACATGTGGCCCGACGCGACCTCGCTGCGGCTGCTGAAGCTGAAATCGGCGCTGTGGACGCGCGACTATGACGACGGGCTGGCGATGCTCGACCAGCCGGGCCTGCACCTCAGCGAGGCGCAGCGCGAGGCGCTGGCGAGCGCGTTCACGGCGCTCAAGAGCGGCGATCCCGGGCTGCGCGCCCGGGCCAGCGCAAAGCTTCAGGCGATCACCCGGGACCCGCGGCGGATCGACCGGCTGGCGGTGGCGGCGCTCGCCGCCTTGGGCGCCCACCAGGAAGCGATCGCCGCCGCCCGGCGGCTGATCAGCCGGCGCGGGCCGATGCTGGCGGACGTGCTGTTCGAGCCCAACCTGGCGGCCGCGTCGAGCGCGCCCGCCTATGCGCAGCTGGTCGCGGCGGTCGGGCTCGACCGCTACTGGCGAACGAGCCGGCAGGCTCCGGACATTTGCGGGCGCGAGGCCAAGGGCGGCTTCTGCCTCGCGGCATGAGGAGGGGATGATGCGGATCGTGCTGGCACTATTGCTTCTCACCGGCTGCGCGCAGGAGCGCGAGCCCATGGCCAACCAGTCCCGGAACACCGCCGAGGCGATTCCGCCGGCACCGATCCAGCCGCAGCCGGTGCTGCCCCAGCCGGGTCAGCCGCAACCGGGCCAGTCCTCCGCGCTGATGGCGATCCCCGAGGACCCCGACGCGCTCAAGAAGCTCGAGGCGATGGGCTACACCATCCACATGGACCATCTCCACGCGCCGGGGGTCACGGTGTGCCCGAGGATGGGCAATGACCCGGTGGTCTAGGCGACCATCTATTCTGCTGCTGCAACGATCCGCGGCGAACCGTTCGCCGAGCGACCGGTTTTCCTTGAAACCCCTCTGACGATCCACGATATATCGGCGGTGCAACGGGCCTTTCGCCCGCGCAAAGGAGTGGAAATGCAGAACCAGTTCGACCCGCGCCTGACCGGCGTCAATACCGCCGCGACGGTAGGCGTTCCGCGCGCCGCCCGCGACGCGGGCCTGCGGTCCTACATGCTGTCCGTCTACAATTACATGGCCTCGGGCGTGCTTCTCACCGGCATCGTCGCCCTGCTGTTCGCGTCGAGCGGCATGGCCGAGCAGGTGCTGGCGACGCCGCTGCGCTGGCTGATCATCTTCGCGCCGCTGGCGTTCGTGATGGTCATGAGCTTCGGCATGCACCGCATGCAGACGGCGACGCTGCAGACATTGTTCTGGTCGTTCGCGACCGCAATGGGCCTGTCGATGTCGTCGATCTTCCTGGTCTATACCGGGGTGTCGATCGCCCAGACCTTCTTCGCGGTCGCGGCGGCCTTCCTGGGGCTCAGCCTCTACGGCTACACCACCAAGAAGGACCTCAGCGGCTTCGGCACCTTCCTGATCATGGGCGTGGTCGGGATCCTGGTGGCGATGATCATCAACCTGTTCCTGCAGTCGCCGGCGATGCACATGGCGATCAGCGCGATCGGCGTGCTGCTGTTCGCTGGCCTGACCGCCTATGACACGCAGCGGATCAAGAGCATGTACGCCCATGTCGCGGGAACCGACATGATGGGCAAGGTCGTGATCATGGGGGCGCTGAGCCTCTACCTCGACTTCATCAACATGTTCACCTTCCTGCTCAGCTTCATGGGCAACCGCGAATAAGCGCAAGCGCATAAGAGCGGACATAGAGGGGCCGGCGGAGCGATCCGCCGGCCCCTTTTTTTGCGCGACGCTTGCAGCGGCTCAGGGCGATTTTCGTCGACGCACGGACGCCTTCCGTCGACCGATCTGTTCTTCGTGGGTTGTGAACCGAACTTCGACGAAAACGCCGTGCGACCGGCATGCCTGGGAGGCACCTTGCCTTTGCTCCCATCACGGGAGCGCGAAAGGGCACTGCCATGACGTACTACAAGCGCATCGCATTGTTTGCTTCAGTTGCATTCACCGCCGGCGGCCTGGTGGCATTCTCCGCACCGGCCTCTGCTCAAGGCCAGCAGCTCGTGATCGTATCCGAGCGCGCCGCCAATCCAGTCCGCCGCGTCAGTCTGAAAGATCTGAACCTTGCAACCGCGGAAGGGGAGAAGATCCTCAGCCGGCGCGTCAGGCGCGCAGTCTCCTCGGCCTGTCATGAGGCGGTGGGGCACCGCCTGAATCTCCAGGCGGATCAATCGTGCCGTGATCTCGCATGGGACGGTGCGAAACCGCAGATGGCTCTTGCCGTTCAGCGCGCCCGCGAAATAGCCGCCACCGGCGGGTCGAAGATCGCGCCGGTGGCCATCAGCATCGTTGCCGTCAAATAGCACTATGGACTGGTGCTGGGAGGCCCTGAGCACTGCCTACGATCGACCGCGCCGCAGGGCCTCATCGACGACGCGGTCGCCTCGCCTGGCGCCAGCACGGTAAACGTGGCGGTAAGCATGTTTTCTAAAGGCCCGTTACCGGCCCGTCGCGTAGGCGGGTTCGAGGGTCAGCTTGGAAAAGTGTGCTGCGATGTTGATGGAAACCCGGGACCAGACTGTCGACCGCTTCGCCAAGCGCAAGCGGGTGCTGATGACCGGTGTCCTGTTCACGCCCGACGGCGCGATCAAGGTGCGGGTGCGCGACATCTCCGCCACCGGCGCCAACCTGCACGCCGACATCCGCATGCTCCCCGACTGCGACGCCGTGTTCAAGAAGGGACCGGTGTTCGCCGCCGCCCGCGTCGCCTGGTGCCGCGACAGGGACGTGGGTATCAACTTCTACCGCGAGCTGACCGAGCAGGAAGTGGCGCAGCTGTTCCACCCGGTCGTCCTCGAAGGCGAGCGCTAGGAGCGCTTACCGCTCCTGCGCGGGCGGATCAGCCCTCGTCGAAGAAATCCACCACGCCGGTGTCCAGGCTGTAATAGGCGCCGACCACCTTGAGCCGGCCGGCGCGCTGCGGGTCGAGCAGCATGGGCTCGACCGAGGTGCGCATGTCGCGGACCACGCGGCGCACGTTTTCGCGCACGGCATTGTCGACCAGGTCGCCGGGGCGTCCGCGAGCCGCGAGCACGGCCGGGACGATCGGCTCGACCATGCGCCCGATGCTTCCCGGGTAAATGCTGTTCTGCTGCACCACCGAGGCCGCGGCCGCCACCGCGCCGCAGCGCGTGTGGCCGAGCACCACGACCAGGGGCACGCCAAGCTCCGCCACCGCATATTCGACGCTGCCCATGGCCTGGGTCGAGGCGACGGTGTTGCCGGCGTTGCGGACGATGAACAGCTCGCCGAGCCCGCGTCCGAACAATTGCTCGGGACCCACGCGCGAGTCCGAGCAGCTGACGAGGACGGCGAACGGTTGTTGCCCCTTCGCGATCTCGAGCCGCCGCCGCCGGCTCATCGGCCCGCTCCCCGGCCGGTCGGCGATGAAGCGGCGATTGCCCTCCTTGAGCAGGGCCAGCGCCTGGTCGGCGGTCAGGTTCGTGCCCTTCGCAGCCGGCGCGGCAGCGGCGGCGCTGGTCGCGCCTGCCGCCGGAGCGGACGCCAGCGCCCCCGCGGCGGCGGCGCCCATGCCGCCAATGAGGGTGCGGCGCGTGATGTCGGGCATGTCCAGTCTCCAGCGATTGTTCCTGTCCAATAAGCGCCCGGTCCACCGCCCGGTTCCGCGATCAAGCGGACTTCGTCTATTGCAGGTGGCGGCGCAGGAATCGCAGCGTCCGGCGCCACGCCAGCTGGGCAGCGGCGGCATCGTAGCGCTCGGCCGAGCTGTCGTTGTTGAACGCGTGGTTGGCGCCTTCATAGTCGAAATAGGTGACGCGCTTGCCGGCGGCACGCAGCGCATGGACCCACGGCCAGAGCGTCTGGGCAACGCGCGTGTCGAGGCCGGCGTGGTGGATCAGCAGCGGCGCCTGGACCCGCGCGGCTTCGCCGGGAGCGGGGGCGGGGCCGTAATAGACCACGCCGGCGTCGAGCCGGTCGCCGGCGGCGACGGCGAGGCGGTTGACGAAGGCGCCGCCCCAACAGAAGCCGATCGCGCCGACCGTGCCGTCGAAGCGGCCGCGCGTGGCCAGCGTCTGGAGCGCTGCAACGGCGTCGGCCACGGCGGCGTCGAGGTCGAGCTTGCCGATTGCCTCGCGCGCGGCATCGCTGTCGCCCGGCGTGCCCCCCACCGGGGTCAGGAAATCGGGCGCGAAGGCGTCGAACCCGGCGAGGGCAAGCCGCCGCGCAATGTCCTTGATGTGGGCGTTGAGCCCGCGATTCTCGTGGATCACCAGCACGGCCGGTCCGGCGGGATTGGCGGCGCCGCGCCGGCGCGCGGCATAGCTGTCGAGCCTTCCGGGAACGAGCGTCACCGTCTCCGTCGTCAGCCGGCGGTCGCCTTCCGGGACGATCGCGGCCGCGGCGGGCGAGGCGGCGATGGCGCCGACCAGCGCTTCGGCCGCCGCGGCGCTGCCGGCGAGCGCCACCATCCGCCGCATGAAGTCGCGCCGCTCCATGCCTTCGTGCGTGAAGCGGTCGTAGAGGGCGATCGCCGCCTGGCGCAGGGAGTCGTTCATCTCGTTCAGCTCGGATGCGCTTCGGCTTCGCTTGCCGCCTGCATCTCGGCGATCAGGCGGCCGTCGATCTCGCGGGCGCGGCGATAGGCGTCGCGGTCGGTGACGCGGGCGACATAATCGGTGAAGACGGGCCGCGGATCGAGCAGGTTGAACTGGAGCATGAAGCCGATCATCGCGCCGACGAAGAGGTCCGCGGCGGTGAAGCGGCCGGCGGCGATATAGTCGCGGCCGGTCAGCGCCTGTTCGAGCGTCGCGATCGCCTTGTCGTAGCTGCCGTAACCCAGCATGGCCTGGCGCTCGGGCGGGGGCTCCCAGCCCATCGAGCGGTTGCTGAACGCCGCCTCGACCGGCCCGGAGGTGAAGAAGATCCAGCGATAATAATCCGCGCGGTCGGCCGGGTCGGGGGCGAGGCCCGCCTGCGGGAAAGCGTCGGCGAGGTAGCAGCAGATCGCCGCCACCTCGGTCACCACCTTGCCGTCGTGGACGATCGCCGGCACCTTGCCCATCGGATTGATCGCCAGAAAGGGCGGGGCCTTCATGGTCGTGCCATAGTCGAGGATCTCGGTGGCGTAGGGCTCGCCCACCTCCTCGAGCATCCAGCGCACCGTCTGCCCGCGCGACATGGGGTTGGTGTAAAAGGTCAGCTCAGCCATTGCTCCCAGCCTCCGTCCGCTTCTCGTCGAGCGCCGCCTGCAGCATCTCAAGGCAGACGCGCAGCGCCGCAATGCGCACCGGACCGCGGCCGATGGCGCCGAAATGCTCCTCGCGCATCATGGTCGGCTTGCCGCGCCGCGCGCAGCCGAAGTGGACCAGGCCTTCCTCGCCGCCGCCCGGGCCGGCGAAGCCGGTGACGGACAGAGCGATGTCGGCGCGGCTGTTCTGCAGCGCGCCCTCGGCCATGGCCCGGGCGACCGCGGCTGTCACTGCCTGGTTGCGCTCGATCATGTCGGGGGTGAGGCCGAGCAGGTCCTGCTTGGCCTTGAGGTCATAGGTCACGAAGCCGCGGTCGAAGCCGTGGCCGGCGCCCTCGACGTCGGTCAGCAGCGAGGCGAGCAGCCCGCCGGTGCAGCTTTCGGCGGTTGCGACCCTGAGGCCGTCTTCGCACAGCCGCCGCATCAGCCGCTCGGCGAGCTGGTCGAGATCCTGCGGGAGCGCCGGCTCGAGCGTCTCGCTCAACCGCGCTCCCCCCTCGCCGGCGTCGTGGCGCGCTGCGGCCGTGCCGGAGCAGCGCCCGCGCGCTCGGCCGCCGATTGGTCGCGGGCCGCGCGGAACTCGCTGTCCTGGCTCCAGTTCGGCCAGGCGTTGCCGTTGGCGAGGGTGTAGCCGACCGCGTGCAGCAGCTGCGCATCCTGCACCAGGCCGCTGAAATCCCAGCTGGGGTCATATTCGTCGTCGGGCTGGTGGTAACGCCTGGCCGTATAGTCGGCCGCGATCGCCTGTCCCCGCGCGGTGCCGCCGTTCACCAGGTCGATGCCGGGCCGGAAGCTGAGCGCCGGCACCCCCGCCTTGGCGAAGGGGAAGTGGTCGGAGCGGAAGAAGCCGCCGGCTTCGGGCCGCGGGTCGGGGGTGAAGGTGCGGCCCTGGCGCTGCGCCTGGGCGACCAGCATGTCGAGCAGCTCGAGACGGGCTGTGCCCGAAATGCTGAAGTCGCGCGCCGGACCCCACACGCCCATCGAGTCGGTGTTGAGCACGCCGACCGTCTTGGCGAGCGGGAAGATGGGGTTGGCGACATAATAATAGGTGCCGAGCAGGCCCTTTTCCTCGGCGCCGACGGCGAGGAACACCACCGAGCGCTGGGTGCGCGGCCGGCGCGCGAAGGCGCGCGCCTGCTCGATCAAATGGGCGATGCCCGTGGCATTGTCGATCGCGCCGTTGAAGATGCGGTCGCCATTGGCGTCCGGCAGGCCGATGCCGAGATGGTCGTGGTGGGCGGAATAGATCACCGTCTCGTCGGGGCGGCGGGTGCCGCGCAGCATGCCCGCGACATTGTAGGAGGTGATGACCTCGGTCCGCGCGTTGAGCGTCGCGCTGAGCGTCGACCTCAGGTCGACCGGGCGGAAGTCGCGGCGCTTCGCCGCTTGCTTGGCCTGTTCGAAGTCGAGCCCGGCATTGCGGAACAAGGCGACGGCCGTGTCGCGCTGGATCCAGCTTTCGAACGGCGTGTGCTCGGCCGCCGGGTTCTGGCGGACGATGTCGAACATGGTGTTGGTGTTCGAATTCTTGACCGTCGCCCAGCCGTAGGAGGCGGGCTCCGTCTCGTGGACGATGAGCACTCCGGCGGCGCCGCGCTTCGCGGCTTCCTCATATTTGTAGGTCCAGCGGCCGTAATAGGTCATTGCCTTGCCGCCGAAATCTCCCTCGCCGCCCTCGAAATCGGGGTCGTTGACGAGCACCATGATGATTTTGCCGCGGACGTCGACGTCCTTGAAGTCGTTCCAGTTGCGCTCGGGCGCGTCGACGCCGTAGCCGGCGAAGACGATCGGCGCGGCGTCGATGCGGACTTGCTGCTGGCCGTTCATCGGCGCGCGCACCGCGATCTGCTCCCCCTGGGTGAGCGGCAGCGGGCCGGCGCGGGTCTGGATCGACATGACCGGCGCGCTGACATGGTCGGACTTGAGCAGGGGCACGGCCTGGGTCCACTGCCTCCTGCCGTTCTTCATGTCGCCGCCGGGCTGAAGGCCGGCCGCGCGAAATTCCCGGATCAGATAGGCGACCGTCATCTGCTCGCCCTTGGTGGCGGGGGCGCGGCCCTCATAGGCGTCGGAGCCGAGGATCTGGACGTGGCGCGACAGGCGGCCCGCGTCGAATGCGGGCGCGCTTTGCGCGGCGAGCGGAACGGCGGCGAGCGCGAACAAGGCGCCGGCTGCAAGCAGATGATGTCTGGGCACTGAAGCTTCCCCTTCTCGAACCTGAAGACGGTCCTCGCCTGCGAGGACGACGCGCGAGGCAAAAGGTTTCATCGGCGCAACGCGGGCCCGAAAAGCCTATGCCGGCCTGAACAGATAATAGCCCATGTCGGGCCGGACGATCATCTTGCCCGTCTGCCTGGCGATGCCGGCGGCCGACTGGGCGAAAGGTCCGGCCCCGGTGAGGTCGAGAGCGGAAATGCGGTTTCGCACGCGGCTGACGACCCGCATCCGGTTGGCGCGTGCAAGCCAGTCCATCGTTGCAGGCGAGAAGGCGTTGAGATGCTCCAGCGGCTGGACGGAGATGTAGGCGTCGTCGGTGCGGTGCGCTGCTCCACCCGACTGGGTGCGATAAAAGGGCGAGACGGTTGGCATGCCGCCGCGCTCGAGAAGCTCCCGGATGCGGCCGCGCGCCGGCACCGCGACCTTGAGCACGTGGCCGGTCGCCGCGGCCAGGCGCGCGAAGTCCCGTCCGGGCTCGACGAGGTGCTCGAGCACCTGCTCGGTGTGGACGATATCGAACGTGCGTCCGTCGATCTCATGGTCGTCGAGAACGGTCACGCCCAGGCTGCGGGCAAGCGCCTTCTTGTCCTCGCCAATCTCGGTCGCGAAGACGCTTGCGCCCATCGCGCGGGCCACCCGGCCCCAGCGGCCCCAGCCGAAGCCATAGTCGAGGAAGCTCACCTCCAGCGGCGGCTTGCCGGTCATCCGGAACAGCACGGCGAGCTCGCCCGCGGTGCGCATGAACTCGGTCACGGTGAAGTCCTTCACCTCGAGCGACCTCAGATAATCGGGGGTGATCATCTCTGTGTAGACGTGCGTCAGCAGGCGATCGTCGGGGGCATGGACCTGGTAGATGAGGTCGCAGGCCTTGCAGTGCGCAAGCTCGAACTGCGCGCCCTCGAGGTAGGACCAGTCGACCTGGCCCTGCTCGCAATAATGCGATTCGATGAAGCTGCGGACGGCACCCTCGGCCATGGGAGCCGAGAAGAAGATTTCGGAGCCGCCGCTGGCGCAGACCGGGCAGCTTTCCCGTTTCGAGAAGTGGTCCGCGCCCACTGCTCAATCCGTTCCGGCGGATCCGGCGCGCGCGGGCTCGCCAGGGGTGCGGACCCGATATTTGTCGAACCAGGCGATGATCGCCGACGCCCTGGCGGCGGACTGGGATGGCCGCGCGGCGAAGCCGTGGCTGGCGCCAGGCACCTTGACGAGGGCGGTCGGGACGCCGCGCAGCTGCAGCGCCGAATAATATTGCTCGGACTCGCTGACGGGCGTGCGGTAATCCTCGCTGCCGACGACCACCAGCGTCGGTGTCTTGACGTTGCCGACCAGGCTCAAGGGCGAGCGCGCCCAATAGCCCTGCGGGTCCTCCCACGGCATTTTCCCGAACCAATATTTGCCGAAATAGGGGATGGAGTCGGCGGTCAGCACCTGGCTGGCCATGTTGATCACGGGCTTTTGCGCGGCCGCGGCGCGGAACCGGTCGGTCTTGCCGATCACCCAGGCGGTGAGCACGCCGCCGCCCGAGCCGCCGGTGACGAACAGGTTCTGCGGGTCGGCAATCCCTTCTGCGATAGCGGCGTCGACGGCAGCCATCAGGTCCGGATAGTCCGGCCCCGGATACTTCTTGTCGATGGCGTCCATGAACGCCTGGCCGTAGCTGGTGGAGCCGCGCGGATTGGTGAACAGCACCGCGTAGCCGGCAGCGGCGTACAATTGGTAATCGGTGGCGAAGAACGGGCCGTAGGCGGCGGCCGGGCCGCCGTGGATCTCGAGGATCAGGGGCACGCGCTGGCCGGGCTGGTAATTGGGCGGAAGCACGATCCACGAGGGCACGCGCTGCCCGTCGGGGGCCCTCACCGCCAGCTCGCGGACCGCGCCGAGACGCTTGCCGGCGAGGTGGCGATTGAGGTCGGTGAGCTTGCGAACCTGGCCGCCGCGCCACAGCGCGACGTCGCTCGGCCGGTCGGCGCTGCCGGTGGTCAGTGCGACGGTGCCATTGCGCGCGACGCTGAACTCGCCGCCGACATAGGGGCGGTCGAGGCCGGAGCCGGCGAGCGCGCGGGTGAGGGGCTGGACCCGGCCGTCGAGGCCGACCCGGGCCAGCGCCACGCCGCCGTCATCCTCATACTGGATGATCAGGCTGTTGCCGTTCCACTGCAGGTTCTGGATCGGGCGGTCGAGCGAAGCGGCGAGACGGCGCGGGGCGCTGCCGTCGCGGTTCATCACGTACAATTCGGCCTGGCGGAAGGCGCGGGGGTCGTCGTCATAGCCGAGATAAGCGACGTGGCGCCCGTCGGGGGACACGACCGGCGCAAAATCGGGGCCGTTGCGGCGGGTCAGCGGCGAGAGCGCGCCGGTGGCGGCGTCGACCGCGAAGATCTCGCTGTTGCGGGGGTCGCGTTCCCATTGCGGGCTGCGGTTGGCGCTGAGCAGGACTGAGCGGCTGTCCGGCGTCCAGTCGAGCGGGCCGCCGTGATGGAAGGCGCCCCAGGTCATCTGGCGCGGCGCGCCGCCGGTCGCCGAGACGATGAACAATTGGTCGAAGCCGGGCTTCACATAGCCGCGGCCGTCGTTGCGATAGGTGATCTTGTCGATGATCTCGAGCGGCCGCGCCCAGTCGGCGCCCTCGGGCTTGGCCGGGGCGCTGCCGAGCTTGGGCCCCTCGTCGGGCACCGCCATGACATAGGCGATCTGGCGCCCGTCGGGGGACCAGGCCAGGCTGCTCGGGCTTTCGGGCATGCCGGTGATGCGGGCGCTCTCGCCGCTGCCGACCCAGCGCACGAACAATTGCGCCGAGCCTTCGGCGTTGGAGACATAGGCGAGGCGGGTGCCATCGGGCGACCAGCGCGGGCTGTAATGGGCGCCGCGGCCGGTGACGAGGGGGCGCTCGGCGCCGGTGGCGGTGTCGATCAGCCAGATCGCCATTGTCAGGCGATCGGTCATGATGTCGTTGGAGCGCCGGACGTAGGCGATGGTGCGCCCGTCGGGGCTGATCTGCGGGTCGGTTGCGACCGACAGGTCGAACAGGTCGCGGCCGGTGAAGATCGGGTT
>DATLFV010000030.1:0-43380 GCA_035540875.1 Sphingomicrobium sp.
CGCCTGCGCCGCGGCCGTGCGCTGCTGCGAGCGCAATGCATATTCGTCGCAGCGTTCGCGGCTGATCCCGTAGCGGCCGCCTACGACCTCCGCGGTGTCGATCATCGGCATGTAGACGCCGTTGTGCATGCTCAGCAGCTCGGGGTCGGGGCCAAGACGCATCTCGCCGGTCTGGACCAGGCTGATGCTCTCGACGCCGCCGGCGACGACCACGTCCATGCGGTCCACGATCACCTGCTTGGCCGCGGTTGCGATCGCCATCAGCCCCGACGCGCACTGGCGGTCGAGCGACATACCGGACACTGTCACCGGCAAACCGGCGCGCAGCGCGGCGGTGCGTCCGATCGTGGTCTGCACGCCCTGCTGCAGCGCGGCACCCATGATCACGTCGTCGATCTCAGCTGGGTCGAGCCTGGCGCGCTCGACCGCGGCGCGGATCGGGTGCGCGGCCAGGGTCGGGGAGGGGGTGGCATTGAACGCACCGCGATAGGCGCGGCCGATCGGGGTTCGCGCGGTGGCAACGATCACGGCGTCGCGGACGGACATTTTTCTCTCCTCAAGTGAAGATCAGGCTCAGCCACTGGGCGGTCAGCGCCGGCTTGGGCGCACTCTCGATTTCAACCGTCACGCTGTGGCGCAACATGATCTGCCCGGGCGCTTTCTCCTCGACCGAGTCAAGGATGAAGCGGCCGCGGATGCGGCTGCCGGCGCGGACGGGGGCGATGAAGCGTACCCGGTCGAACCCGTAGTTGACCGCCATGCTGAGCGTCTCCGGCACCAGCATGGCCTCGGCCGCCATGCGCGAGAGCAGCGACAGCGACAGGAAGCCGTGAGCGATGGTCCCGCCGAATGGGGTCAGGGCGGCGCCTTCCGGCTCGACATGGATGAACTGCCGGTCTTCCGTGGTCTCGGCGAAAGCGCTGATCCGCGCCTGGTCGATGACGAGCCAGGACGAAATGCCGACTTCTTCACCAACCCGGCCGCGGATCTGCTCGAGTGGTGCGGCCGGCATCAGGCGGTGCCCGCCGCCGGCTCGCCCGGGAAGGGCATGATGAGCGTTCCGTCGGGCGCCGCCGTATAATTGGTCTGGATTGGGAGTGCGAAGGCGATGCCCTCTCGCTGGAACGCCTGAAGCAAGCCCATCATCACCTGCGACCGGTCGTGGGCGATGGCATCGGGATTTAGCGTTGCATTGTCGTAGAGCAGCTCATGGTCGAGGCTGGAGGGGCCGAAGCCCGTCAAGGCGCAGCGGATGAAGCTGCAGCCGCTGCGCGCCTCTACGGCCTGGCGCGCGATTTCCGGGACGCGCGCGAGCTTGTCGGCGGGCGTTTGGTAGACGAGCCCGAAGTTCAGCGTCGTGCGGCGGCTGTGACCTTCGGCAAGATTGTGGATCTCCTGCTCGAGCAGCTTGGTGTTGGCCATGATCAGTTGCTCACCGGTCACGGCGCGCAGGCGGGTGGTCTTGAGGCCGATGCGTTCCACGGTGCCGACGCTGGTTCCGTAGCGGATCGTGTCGCCGCGCCGGAACGGCCGGTCGAACAGGATTGCGAGAGCAGCGAACAGGTCCGAGAAAATGCCTTGCGCGGCGAGGCCGATGGCGATGCCGCCGATGCCAAGGCCGGCAATCAGCGCTGTGACGTTCACCCCCAGATTGTCGAGGATGACAACCACGGCGACGGCGAACAGCCCGACGCTGACGAGGACCCGGATCAGCGCCATGGCGTTGGCAAGCGCGCTCTCGCCGGCCTCGTCCTCCTCCACCCTGCGGCCGATGACGCCAAGGATCAGTTCGCGCGCCCAGACTGCGCCCTGGAGTGCGAAGGCGACGACGAAGGCGATGTCGAACAGTCGGGCGACCCGCTCGGGTGGTTCGGCGTAGGTGGCGACGATGTTGAGGGCCGCGACGATCATGAACAGGATGCTGGTCTTGGCCAGCACGCGCGCGATCACCGACTTCCAGGTGGTGCAGCTGGGGTCGCGGCGGACGATGCCTCGGCCCACGCCGCGCAGGAGCAGCATCGCCGCCACCAGCATGGCGGCGACGAGGGCGCCGAGCAGCAAGGCGTCGACGTTCAGCTCGACCCAATCGAAGAAGCGCTGCACCTTAAGGCTCATTGCCGCCCCGCCTTGGCAAGGGCAGCGGCGGCGATCAAGCGGCCGCTTCCGCCTCGAGCTCCGGCCGTTCCCGAGTTGCGGCTTGCTGGCCGGTCGTTGCAGCGTCGCGGGCCGGCTCGGGCTGGGCAATGCGCCGCCGCTTGCGCTTCCCGCCGCGGGCGAGGAATTCAAGCAGGCCGACTTCGGATGAAGAGAGCCACTTGCGGGCGCGCGGCCGGTCCATGCCGTCGAGGGGGTCGCGGGCGCTTTCCTTGACCGCTTCGAGCAGGACCGGGTGGACATAGGACTTGCGGCTGATCGCCGGCGTGTTGCCGAGCGCTTCGGCAACCGGTTCGACCACGGTCTTCACGGTGATGCGCGCGTCGTCCGCTTTCTTCAGCATCTGGTCGAAGGCGATGACGCTCGCCGCCCAGGTCCGGAAATGCTTGGCGCTGAAGTCGCCGCCCGAGGCCTCCTTGATGTAGGCGTTGACGTCGCTCGAGGTAATCGGCCTGGCCTCTCCACTTTCATCCACATATTGGAACAGCATCTGGCCGGGCAGCTCCTGGCAGCGCCTGACGACCCGCTTCAGGTTGGAATCGGTGATCTTCACCTCATGGACGATCCCGTGCTTGCCGGCGAAGCGCATCATCAGCTTCTGGCCCATGGCGCGGACATGCCGGCTGCGCAGCGTTGTCGCGCCGAAGCTCTTGTTATCCTTGGCATATTGTTCGTTGCCGACGCGAATGTATTGAGTGTCGAGCAGGCGCACGATCGCCGCGAGCACCGTTTCCCGCGCGAGCTTGCGGCGTTTGAGATCCTGCTCGACGCGGCGGCGAAGACGGGGGAGCGCCTTGCCGAACTCCAGCAGCCCTTCATATTTGGCGGTGTCGCGGTTCTGACGAAAATCGGCGTGATAGCGATACTGCTTGCGGCCGCGGGCGTCGATGCCGGTTGCCTGCAGATGGCCGTTGGGGTCGGCGCAGAACCATGCCTGTTCGTAGGCGGGGGGCAAGCCGATGGCGTTGAGCCGGTCAATCTCCTCGCGATCGGTGATGCGGTTGCCCTCGGCATCGAAATAGGCCCAGGCGGTCTTGATGCGCTTGCGGCTGTAGCCGGGTTCATTATCGCTGCTGTGGCGGAGCATGGGGGCTAGAATGAGCCGCGCGCTTCGCCAGTTCCGAAGGATGCACGATTTGGCCAGGCTGAAGACCAAGCGAATCCTGATCGCGGCGACCGACGGATTCGAGGAATCGGAGCTGTTCGGACCGCGTGAGATCCTGCTTGCCGAGGGCGCCGAGGTGCGGCTGGCTGCGCCCGACGTGAAGCCGATCCAGGCGACGGTGATGGACGATCCCGGCCGGGTGATCCGCCCCGATTTGGCGATCGTCGACGCCCAAGCCGAGGACCATGACGCGCTGATCCTGCCGGGTGGGGTACGCAACCCCGATGCGCTGCGCACGCACGCGTCGGCGATCGCCCTGATCCGTCGCTTCGCGGAGCTGGGCAAGCCGGTGGGGGCGATCTGCCATGGGCCCTGGCTGCTGGTCGAGGCCGACCTGCTGCGCGGGCGCACGGCGACCGCCTGGCCCTCGATCCGCACCGACATACGCAACGCCGGCGCCCGGGTGATCGACGCGCCCGCCGTGGTCGACGGCAACATCCTCACCAGCCGCGCCCCCGACGACGTGCCCGCCTTCACCGAAGCCCTGATCCGGATGATCCTCGGGGAGGCACCGGAAAACGCCGGCGCCTAACCCGCTGGAAACCTCTGGCCGCTAATCAGCGGCAAGATGGGACGCAATTTCATGGAAGCGGCCGTGGAGCTGGTCGCCTGCGCAGCGCTCGGCTCGAGCGTCGCCTTCGCCACCACCTTGCTGGGTGCCGGCGTTGCCGGGGCCTTTGCTGGCGCCATCTGCTTCGCCGCAGCTTTCCTGGCGTTGCGGCGACTTGCCTCGCGACCGACCTGGCGCCTGCCCGAGTTCGAGCTCCCTGATCTGGCCGAGGATCGCGAGGAGTTGCTGCTCGACGACGTGCTGGCCCCGCCTGGCGCCGATTCGCGGGTGGTCCAGCTGTTCGGCGAGGGCGCACTGCCAACGCCGGGCGAGCTGCAGGCGCAAATCGACCGCCACCTGGCACAGCGCGGCTCCCCCGTCGTCGCGCCGGAGAGCGCGGCTGCGGCACTCAGCCAGGCGCTCGCCGAACTGCGGCGCTCGCTGCGCTAGCTTATTCCGCGACCGTCAGCGCCTCGATGGTCAGGCCCAGGGCTCCGTCGACGTCGGGCCCGCTGACGGCGGTAACGACGATGTCCGCCACGATCTGGCCGGGCACGTTGAACTCCGCGTCCTCAAGGCCGTCGGTAAGCTTCGTCAGCAGGCGGGCCGGATCGTCCCCGCCGATCCGGAAGCAGAAGGTGTGGCGCTCCCCCTCGAGCGTCAGCGACCGCCAGTCCTGCGAACTTGCCTGGCTGAGCAAAATCCTATCTGACGCGCCGGGAACGCGTGCGAGCAGCGCTCGCAGCAGTCCCGAAGCGGCGCGCGACATGGGCATCCTGATCATCGCGCCGCCGCCTCCAGGAAAGCGCGCACCCGGCGCTCGGTTTCCGGTCGCGGCTCGCGGCCCCGCCTGAGATCGAACACAAATCGCGGATCTCCAACAGCTTCTCGTCCGAAGCGGGTCGGCGCGGTTTGACTCCGGCGAAGAAATTTTTCGACTTCTCTCAGCAAGTGCACATTCTCTTCCTTGTTTTGCCTTGTGCGACTCGGCGTTCCCATTTCCTCCCAACCCAATTCCTACTTGTCTAGGAGAATTCCTATCAGTAAGGTTTGGGCATGCCGCCGGATCCTCGAGTGCTGATCGAACGCCTATGCGAAGAGCGAGGGGAGGATTTCGCGGGCCTGTCGCGGATGCTCGGCCGCAACCCCGCCTACATTCAGCAATTCGTTCGCCGCGGCGTCCCCCGCCAGCTTAAGGAAGCGGAGCGGCGCAAGCTCGCGCGCTATTTCGCCATTCCGGAGTCGCTGCTCGGCGGCCCCATCGAGCCCGAGCCGGACGCCGGCGGGCTGACCCCGGTCAAGCGCAGCGCCGTGCGCGTGTCCGCAGGTCCGGGCAGCATGTCCGGCGAGGAAGCCGGCAAGCCCTATTTCGCCTTCGACGAGCGCTGGCTGAAGGCGCTCACCGCCTCACCGGCCAGGCAATTGTCGATCATCCGGGTGGAGGGCGATTCGATGGCGCCGACGCTGCGCGCCGGCGACGACATCCTGGTCGATCTCGGCGAATGCCAGGAGCGCCTGCGCGACGGCATCTACGTGCTTCGGGTCGACGACGCACTGGTCGTGAAGCGGATCGCTTTGCATCCCGTAGGCGGCCAGGTGACGGTCCAGTCCGACAATCCCGCATATCCGGACTGGCCGGACTGCGGTCTCGACGAAATCAAGGTCATCGGCCGGGTCATCTGGGCCGGGCGCAAGATCGACTGAGCCTAGCCCCGGCGTCGATCCACCAGCCAAACCCCGACGGCCGCGGCAATCCCGAGCGCGGTTCCGCCGACCAGCCCCTGCATCAGCGCGTTCAGCAGCAGCCCCGTGACGGCGCCGACAATCGCGCCCATTGTGATGAAGAATCCGCCCGAAACGGCGTTGCGTCTGGCCATAATCCGCCATGCCAGAGCTGCGCGGGCCGCTCCAGCCTCTTGTGCCGGCGCTTGGTCAATGCGCCGTTTACGACTTTTCATGTGAACTCGCCTAACCGCGACAGGCTATGGCGACAGGCATGGATGCTCCTTTCATCAACGGCCGCACGGCCCTGGCGGACGCCGCCGAACTGATCGAGCGCTTCGGCGAGGATGCAGGCAGGGAAGCGGCCGCCCGGGCCGAGATCAGCCGCGACTCCGGCAACGTGACGCGGTTCTGCCACTGGCGGCAGATCGAGCGAGTCATCGCCAGCCTTGCCAGCCGCGAGGTTTGCGGCCCCCTCCATTAGAATTTCGTTCATACTGGCGCCGTTCAGACGCTGCGCTTAGGGTCGCAGCCATGTGCGGGTCGGGAGGAGCGCGAGGTGCCGCGCGGCTGTTGTGCGCGGCCGCGATTTTGCTTGCGCCCAGCGTCGCTGTGGCCGCTCAGCAGGTGCCGCCGGGCGATCTCGATCCTTCGGCGCCGCTCGATGCCTTGCCGGGGCTGGGCGTCGACTGGCCGGACCTCGACACGCCCGACCCGGTGCCGCTCGCCGACGCGGTCCCGTCGCCGCAGCCGGTGCAGGCCGAAAATGACGCAGGCGCGCTCCGCTACACGGTGACGCTCGCCGGCATTCAGGCCCTGCCCGATGCTGCCGAGCTTAGCGAGGCATTCGACAGGCAGTCCGAGCTGCGCCAGGAGGACGACGAGCCCGCGAACGCGGCGCGGGTCGAGCGCCGGATCCGGGCCGACGCCGAACTGCTGACGGAGCTGCTGCGCAGCCGCGGCTATTACGACGCCAGCGTCGCGCCCAAGGTCGAACAGGCGGGCGGGGCGCTCAGGATCACGCTGACTGCAGCGCCCGGCGATCCGTATCGGTTCGCGGCCGTCGAGCTGCCTGGGCTGGAGGCCGCCGGGGCCGAGGCTGCGGCATTGCGGCGCAGCTTCGCAGTGGCGCCGGGCGACCCGGTGGTCGCGGCCGACGTTCTGGCCGCCGGAATCGCGCTCAGGGTCGCGCTCGGGGAGCAGGGGTTCGCACTGGCCGAGGTCGGCGAGCAGGACATCGAGATCGACCATCGCACGCGCACGGCGCGGCTGGTGCTTGCCGTCCAGCCCGGACCTTTGTCGAGGTTCGGCGCGATCCGGGTCAGCGGCCAGCCGCCGTTCAGCGCCGCCCATGTCGGGCGGATCGCCCGCTTCGAACCTGGCGAGCCGTTCCGCCGCAGCCGCGTCGACGATCTGCGGCGGGCGCTGATCGCCACCGGCCTGGTGTCGGCGGCAGAGGTGCGGATCGTGCCCGGCGAACGGCCAAACACCGTCGATCTCGCGGTGCGGCTCGATCCGGCGCCGGTTCGCACCATTGCGGGCGAGCTCGGCTATGGCACCGGCGAGGGAGTCCGGGCCGAGGCCAGCTGGCAGCACCGCAACCTGCTCCATCCCGAGGGCGCGCTGACCGTGCGCGGGGTCGCCGGCACGCAGGAGCAGCTCGCCGGCGTGCAATTCCGCCGCAACAATTTCGGGCAGCGCGACCAGGTCCTCAACCTCCACACCTCGGTCAGCCACATCGACCGCAATGCCTATGAGGCGAGAACCGTGCTGGTCGGCGGCAACATCGAGCGGCAGAGCAATTTCATCTGGCACAAGAAATGGACCTGGAGCCTCGGCGCCGACTTCATCGGCACCGACGAGCGCGGCGTCTACGATCTCGCCGCCACTGCCAAGAGCAGCCGCAAGTTCCTGATCGCGGCGGTGCCGGCCAGCCTTGGCTATGACGCCAGCGACAATCTGCTCGATCCGACCCGCGGCTTCCGCCTGCTGGGACGGGTCAGCCCCGAATATTCAGCCTATGGCGGCAGCTTCGGATACGGACGGCTGCAGCTCGACGGAAGCGTCTACCGGCCGCTGAGCGATTCGGTCGTCGGCGCGGCGCGGGTTCGTCTGGCCGGTATCGCGGGGGCCAGCACCACCGACATCGCGCCCTCGCGGCGGCTCTATGCCGGGGGCGGCGGCTCAGTGCGCGGCTATGGCTATCAGAAGCTTGGCCCCAGGGACATCGAAGGCGACCCGATCGGCGGCCGCGGGCTGGCCGAATTCGCGCTCGAAAGCCGGATCCGCCTGAAGCTGCTGGGCGGCAATTTCGGACTGGTGCCGTTCCTCGACGGCGGCAGCCTGTCGGTCCGGTCGTGGCCAAGCTTCAGCGACTGGCAGTTCGGCGCCGGGCTTGGGGTCCGCTATTATTCGAGTTTCGGGCCGATCCGGGTCGACATTGGCACGCCGCTCAACCCGCGGCGCGGCGACAGCCCGGTGGCGGTGACGGTCTCGCTCGGCCAGGCGTTCTGATGGCCGACGCGGCGCTGGACAGCGCCACCGTCCCGCCCGAGCCGCGGCGCCTGCGCCATGATTGGGCGCGGCGGCTTGCCCGCGAGATCGTGACCCTGCTGGCGGCGCTGCTGGTGTTGCTGGCGGTGGCGCTGGTCGTCCTCGACACTGCGCCCGGCCATCGCTTCATCGCCGACCGCATCGCCCGGATCGAAACTGCGTCGGGGCTCAACATCCGCATCGGCCGAATCGACGGCTCGATCTTCGGCAAGTCGCAACTCCGCAACGTGCGCGTGTCGGACCCAAAAGGCGTGTTCCTGACGTCCGACAGCATCGAGCTCGACTGGGCGCCGTTCGCCTGGCTGTACAATTCGCTGCACATTGACCGCCTGTCGGCGCGGCAGGTGCGGCTGGAGCGCTTGCCGGCGCTGAGGCCGACGGGCCGCAGGACGCCCATCCTGCCAGGCTTCGACATCCATATTGGCGAGCTTGCGATCGACCGGCTGGAGCTTGGCGCGGCGGTGACCGGCCGCCCGCGCAGCGGCCGCCTGCGCGGCTCGGCGGACGTGCGCGCCGGCCGCGGCATGGTCGAGCTTGGGCTCGCCCTGGACGACGGCGGCGACCGCATTGCGCTTCGCCTCGACGCCGAGCCCGACCGCGACCGCTTCGACCTTGACGTGCGGGCGCGCGCGCCGGCGAACGGGCTGCTGCCGGCGATCGCGGGCGTCCGCCGCGCAGTCGACCTCAGCGTCAGCGGCGAGGGCAGCTGGAGCCATTGGCGCGGCCGCGCAGTGCTCGATCTGTCGGGACGCCCGACCGCGCGCCTGGCGCTCGGCGCCGACGACGGCCGCTACCGGCTGAGCGGCGAGCTTGCCGTGGCGCAATTCCTCACCGGCAAGCTGCAGCGGCTGACCGGACCAAGGCTGGCGGTCCGCGGCGACGGCCGGCTTTCCGGGCGGGTGCTGAGCGGCGACCTCGCGCTCTCCTCGCCGGCGCTGCGCGCGGTCGGCCGCGGCGGCGTCGACCTCGGCTCGGCCCGCTACCGCACGCTGCGCCTGGGCATCGACCTGCTGCGCCCGGCGGCCCTGTTCCCCAACATGCGCGGGCAAAATGTGCGGCTGATGTGGACGCTCGACGGCCCGTTCGCGCGGGCCGATTATGCCTATCGGCTGACGTCGCCGGCGGTGGCGTTCGACGACACCGGCTTCCTCGATGTCCGCGCGGAGGGGCGGGGGCGGCTCTCGGCCTGGCCGATGCGCGTCCCGCTGCGGCTGCAGGCGCGCGCCATCACCGGCGTCGGCGACGTTGCCGGGGCCATCCTTGCCAACGCGCGGCTCGAGGGCGTGCTGAGCGTCACGCCCAAGTTCATCAAGGGCGAGGGGCTTCGCCTCACCAGCGACAAGCTCTCGGGCAAGGTCGGGTTGCTGATCGACCTTGTCAGCGGCCGGTTCGAGGTGCTGCTCGCCGGCGGGCTCAAGCGCTATCTGATCCCGGGCCTGGGCATCGTCGACGTCGAGTCCGACCTGCGCGTCGTGCCCGGCCCGGGCGGCAAAGGCTCGCGCGTGGTCGGGAAGGCGCGGGCGTGGGTGCGCCGGCTCGACAATGCTTTCTTCGCCGAGCTTACCGGCGGGCTGCCGCGGCTCGAGACCGATCTGGAACGCGGACCGGACCGCGTGCTGCGCTTCACCAACCTGCAATTATATTCGCCCAGGCTGCGGCTGTCGGGCGCCGGGCACCGCAATGTCGACGGCACGTTTCACATCGTTGCGAGCGGGCGGCAGGCGAAATATGGAGCGGTGCGGATGACGCTGGACGGGCCGCTGGAGCGCCCGCGTCTCGACCTGTTGCTCGACCGGCCCAACGATGGGATGGGCCTGGCCGCGGTGCGCCTGCTGCTGACGCCGAGCGCAACGGGGTTCGACTATCGCGCCGCCGGCGGTTCGAGGCTCGGCCCGTTCACCTCGGCGGGCCGGATCCTGCTTCCGGACGGCGGACGTGCGACCATCGCCGTCGCCAGTCTCGACGTCGCCGGCACACGCGCGACCGGCAATTTGCGCTCGGACCCCGGGGGGCTCACGGGAAATCTGGCCCTCTCGGGGGTGGTCGACGGCACGCTGGCCTTCGTTCCGGTCGGGGACTCGCAGCAGATCGACGCGCGGCTCACCGGCGCCAACCTGCGCATCCCCGGAGTGCTTTCTGCGCGCAGCGGCAGCGTCACCGGCAGCATCCTGCTTGCCGATGGCCGCACCTCGCTGGACGGCAGCCTCGAGGCGCGCGGCCTGGAACTCAGCGGCGTCAGCCTAGCGCGACTGACCGCGAGCGGGCGGCTGGTGAATGGGGAGGGCCAGGTGCGCGCCGCCATGGCCGGCCGCCGCGGCGCTGCGTTCGAGGCCGTGACTCTCGCCGACGTCGCGCCCGAGCGGATCAGCCTGACCGGGCGCGGCAGCATTGCCGGGCGGCCGCTGCAGCTCCGCCAGGCGGCCATCTTCACCCGCACCGGCGACGGCTGGGCGCTGGCGCCGACGGCGGTCGCCTTCGGCGGGGGCAGCGCGACCTTGTCGGGGCGCAGCGGCTCGCGGCCCGAGGTCCACGCCGTCCTCGCCAACATGCCGCTGCAGCTGCTCGAGATCGTCTCGCCCGGGCTCGGGCTCGACGGCCGTGCCAACGGCCGCCTCGACTACGCCTGGGCGGGCAACCGCAGCGGTCGAGCCGACCTTCGCATCCGCGGGCTGTCCAAGGCCGGGCTGGTCCTTGCCTCCACCCCGATCGACGTCGGGCTCGCCGCTATCGTCAACGGCGACCAGGCGGCGGTTCGCGCCGTCGCCGCAAGCGGCGGCCAGACCGTCGGCCGGGCCCAAGCGCGCTTTGCACCGCTCGGCCGTGGCAATCTCATGGCCGAGCTCGCGAATGCGCCCTTGTTCGCGCAGCTGCGCTATTCGGGTCCGGCCGCGACTCTCTGGCGGCTGTCGGGCACCGAGCTGTTCGACCTGTCCGGGCCGGTGGCGATCGGCGCCGACATCGGGGGGAGCATCGTCGCGCCGCACATCCGCGGCTCGCTCAGGACCCAGAACGCTCGGCTCGAAAGCGCAGTCACTGGCACCGTCATCGAGGGCCTCGAGTCCCAGGCCCGCTTTTCGGGTCCACAGCTGATCTTCACCCGCATCGGCGGCCGGACGCCCGGCGGCGGCTCGGTCGAGGGCTCCGGCAACGTGACCTTCACCGGCGGCCGCAGCCTGCTCGACCTCAACTTCACCGCGCGAGAGGCGCTGCTTCTCAACCGCGACGACGTTGCGGCGCGGGTCACCGGCCCGTTGCGGGTCCGCTCGACCGGGCGGGGGGGCACCATCTCCGGCGACCTCAGGCTCGACCGCGGGCGTTTCCAGCTTGGCCGGGCCAGCGCCGCCGCCGCCGTGCCGCAGCTGCAGGTGCGGCACAAGGGACTGGACGAGGACGAGGTCATCGAGCCCGAGCAGCTTCGCCCCTGGGCGCTCGATCTCAAGCTCGCGGGTGGCAATCTCGACGTGCGGGGGCTTGGGATCAACAGCCGCTGGAGAACCGATTTGGCGATTGGCGGAGCCGCCGATGCCCCGCGCTTCACTGGTCGCGCCGATCTCATCCGCGGCAATTACGAGTTCGCCGGCCGCACCTTCCGGCTGGAGCGCGGCGTCATAAGGTTCCGCGGCGAGAGCCCGCCCGATCCCCTGCTCGACATCCGCGCCGAAGCGCAGGTGCAGGGGCTGGACGCCAGCGTCCAGGTCGGCGGCACCGGGCTGAAGCCCGAGATCACGTTCGCCAGCGTGCCCGCCTTGCCGCAGGACGAATTGCTGTCGCGGATCCTGTTCGGCACCTCGATCACCAATCTGTCTGCGCCCGAGGCACTGCAACTGGCGTCGGCCGTGGCCGCATTGCAATCAGGCTCGGGCGACCTCGACCCGATCAACGCCGTTCGCCGCGCGGTCGGCCTCGACCGCCTGCGTATCGTTCCCGCTGACATCGCCACCGGCCAGCGCACGGCGATTTCGGCGGGCAAATATCTCGGCCGCAAATTGTTCGTCGAAGTGATCACCGACGGGCAGGGCTATTCCGCGACCCGCGTCGAATATCAGGTCACGCGCTGGCTTTCTTTGCTGTCGTCGGTGTCGACCATCGGCCGTACCAGCGCCAATGTGCGGGTGAGCAGGGACTATTGAGGTCCGCAGCCGCGGTCGCCCGTAGCCTTTCGCCATTGCCGAGCGGCCCGTCCATGTGCTGGATGAGGTCCGCGCCGGCTCGCTCCAACAGTTCGCGCGCCACGAAGGAGTGCCTGAGTGATGGAAACCGGCGTCATCGTCTCGCTTGCGGTCTATTTCGTCGCAATGCTCGGCATCGGGCTGTGGGCGTGGCGGAAGTCGACCGATGACATCGACGGCTATCTGCTCGGCGGGCGCAAGCTCAGCCCGCCGGTGGCGGCATTGTCGGCCGGCGCCTCCGACATGTCGGGCTGGCTGCTGCTGGGGCTGCCGGGGGCGGCGTTCGTCGCCGGGCTGAGCTCGGCCTGGATCGCCATCGGCCTCTTCATCGGCGCGCTGATCAACTATATCATCGTTGCGCCGCGCCTGCGCGTGCACACCGAGCGCACCGGGGATTCCATCACCATCCCCGAATTCTTCGAGAAGAGGTTCGAGGACCGCAGCCATGCGCTGCGCGTGATCGCCTCGATCGTCATCATCCTGTTCTTCACGCTCTACACCTCGGCCGGGCTGGTGGCGGGCGGCAAGCTGTTCGACACCGCCTTCGGCGCTGACTACGCGACCGGCCTGTGGCTCACTGCCGGCGTGGTCGTAGCCTACACCTTGTTCGGCGGCTTTCTCGCGGTCAGCCTCACCGACTTCGTCCAGGGCAGCATCATGTTCGTGGCGCTGGTGCTGCTTCCCGTCGTCGCCTTTTCGCAGCTGGGCGGGGAGTTCGCCGGCGCGCTGCAGGCCGCCAGGCCCGAGGCGCTGGACATCATGGCGGGGCTGACCGGCCTCGGCATCGTCTCGTCGCTGGCCTGGGGCCTGGGTTATTTCGGCCAGCCGCACATCATCGTGCGGTTCATGGCCGTGCGCTCGGTCCGCGACGTTCCGGCGATGCGCAACATCGGCATGACCTGGATGGGCGTGGCATTGGCCGGAGCGCTTGCGACGGGGCTGGTCGGCGCTGCCTTCGTCGCTGCAACCGGCACCCCGATCAAGGATCCGGAGACGATCTTCATCCTGCTCGCGGACCTGCTGTTCGACCCCTTGATCACCGGCTTCCTGCTTGCCGCTTTGCTGGCAGCGATCATGAGCACCATCTCCTCCCAGCTGCTCGTCTCGTCGAGCTCGCTGACCGAGGATTTCTACCGTATCTACTTGCGCCGCGACGCCAGTCAGAAGGAGCTTGTGACGGTCGGCCGAGCCAGCGTGCTGCTGGTGGCGCTGGTGGCGATCGCGCTTGCCTACGACCCGGAGAACAGCGTCCTTGGCCTGGTGGCAAACGCCTGGGCGGGCTTCGGCGCCGCCTTCGGCCCCCTCGTGATCCTGTCGCTGACCTGGAAGCGGCTGACCCGCAACGGCGCCCTCGCCGGCATGGTCGTCGGTGCAGCAACGGTGCTGTTCTGGATCAACGCGCCGGTCCTGGCCGACGGCGCAGCCCTGAGTTCCCTGCTCTACGAGATCGTCCCCGGCTTCGTACTCGGCGGGCTGGCGGCGATCCTGGTCAGCCTCGCCGGGCGGGCGCCGCCGGAAAGCGTGCTCCGGACCTTCGATGCCAGCGAGGCGGAGCGGGCCGCCGCGGCCCCTAGCGCTTGAGGAAGCCGTCGAGCTCCTCGTGGAGCTCGCTCAACGACAGGCGCCCCCAGTGCTCGCCCCACGGCGAGGCGTCGGAAGCGCCGCGCAGATAATCCGGCTTCTGCCAATCCGGCGGGGTCACCTCCGGCTTGGAGCGCGCCAGCTGCGAGAGATCGAACGGGTGGGTGAACTTCAGCCCGACCTGGTCCCCACGCGACCAGGTGACGGTCGCGAACAAGGTCCCGGCCGCGCCCAGGTCAAGCAAAGGCTCGGCGCCAACCGGCAGATGCTTGCTGCACTCGATCAGCGCGCCGTGCGCGGAGATGTTGCGAAGCCGCACCCGGGTGGTGCCAAAGTCGTAGTGGATGTCGCCCGACCAGATCAGAGGATGGCGCGTCTCGCCGCGATGTTCGGAGCCCGGCTCCGATCCCGACTGCGCCGGCGCCTGCCTGGGCTCGCTCGCCGCGGCCGGGAAGCTGCGCTCGATGGCGGCGCGAAGGACGGCGGCGCGCTCCTCCTCGGCGCAGTCGATGCGGGTCTCGTGCGCGAATTCGAGGCCAAACCGCCCCTCCTTGATCCAGCGCACCACGCATTCGACCGTGCCGCCTTCGCCCAGGTTGAGGTCAACCCGGTCCCAGAGTGCCGGCGCAAAGCTGTCGTCGGCGATCATCGCGCCGCCGCCCGAAAGGTTGATCAGCTCGACTTCGCGGTGCTTGCCCTTGTGTCGGATGGTGACGACTTCGTCCTGCAGGCGCTGTCGATCGGCGCTCCTGGTATCGCGGGTGCGGGGCTGCTGCCGCGGCACGGCGAGGCCGCCGTCGCCCTTCGTCCCCTTGGGCCGCTTGGTCGCGACCAGCGAGCTCGCTGATCCCTGCCGGCCGAAGTGCCGTGATCTGAACTCGTTCATCTGCCACCCCACTGGAACTCCCGGGGGAAGCTAACGCGCTAAGGTTACGGATTCGTAGCCGACACGGCGCAATATTGGTTCAACTCGAGTAATACATGTCGAACTCGACCGGGCTCGGCGTGGTTTCCCAGCGCATCACCTCTTCCCACTTGAGCTCGATGTAGGCGTCGATCTGGTCGTCGCTGAACACGTCGCCGCGGGTCAGGAAGGCGCGGTCGTTCTGCAAGGAGACAAGCGCCTCGCGCAGGCTGCCGCAGACGGTCGGCACGTTGACCAGCTCCTGCGGCGGCAGATCGTAGAGGTTCTTGTCCATCGGATCGCCGGGGTGGATGCGGTTCTGGATGCCGTCGAGCCCGGCCATCATGATCGCCGCATAGGCCAGATAGGGGTTGGCCATGGCGTCGGGGAAGCGGAACTCGACGCGCTTCGACTTCTCGCCGGCGCCGTAGGGAATGCGGCACGAGGCCGAGCGGTTGCGGCTGGAATAGGCGAGCAGCACCGGCGCCTCGAAGCCCGGCACCAGCCTCTTGTAGCTGTTGGTGGTGGGATTGGTGAAGGCGTTGAGCGCGCGCGCATGCTTGATGACGCCGCCGATGAAATAGAGGGCGGTTTCGCTGAGGCCGGCATAGCCGTTGCCGGCGAACAAGGGCTTGCCGCTTTTCCAGATCGACATGTGGGTGTGCATGCCGCTGCCATTGTCCTGGGCGATCGGCTTGGGCATGAAGGTCGCGGTCTTGCCGTAGGCATGCGCCACCATGTGCACGACATATTTATAGATCTGCATGCGGTCGGCGGTCTCGACCAGGCTGCCGTAGGTGAGGCCGAGCTCGTGCTGCGCGGCCGCGACCTCGTGGTGGTGCTTGTCGCACGGCAGGCCCATCTCGAGCATCGTCGAGACCATCTCGGCGCGGATGTCCATAGCGCTGTCGACCGGCGCCACGGGGAAATAGCCGCCCTTCGCGCGCGGCCGGTGGGCCTGGTTGCCGCCTTCATATTCGCGGCCGCTGTTGGTCGGCAGCTCGATGTCGTCGATGCGGTAGGAGGAGACGTTGTAGCCGTCCTCGAAGCGGACGTCGTCGAACATGAAGAACTCGGCTTCCGGGCCGACGAACACCGTGTCGCCGACGCCCGTAGCCTTGAGATAGGCTTCCGCGCGCGTCGCGGTGGACCGCGGGTCGCGGCCGTAGAACTCGCCGGTCGAAGGCTCGACGACGTTGCAGAACAGGATCAGCATCGGCGTCGCGCTGAACGGGTCGACGTAGACCGCGTCGAGGTCGGGCTTCAAAATCATGTCGCTCTCGTTGATCGCCTTCCACCCGGCGATCGAGCTGCCGTCGAACATGAAGCCGTCGGTCAGCATGTCCTCATCGATCACGCCCGAGGCCATGGTCAAATGCTGCCACTTGCCCTTGGGGTCGGTGAAGCGCAGGTCCACCCAGTCGATCTCCTCGTCCTCGATCTGCTTGAGGATCGCGCCCGCGTCGTTGGCCATCTCGTCTGTTCCCCTGTCCCGGTGCCCCGGCAGTGCCGAAGATTCCATCTGATCGGGTGCTCGACGCGCGCATCCACGCCTGCGCAGCTCCATGATGCCGGCGCGATTGCTTGCGATTCGGTCCCTGTGTGTCGGTGATTCCGGAAGCGGCGGCGCAAGTCAGCGGGGCGGTGAACTTTTCACGACCGGACCGGCAGCGCCGCTGCGGGACCGCAGCCGAGAAGGCTCCACTTCGGAGCACAGCTTAGCACGGCGTTAGCGGCGCCGGCGGCAACCCCGTGCATCCGGAGTGCTCCGGAAGAACCCGCTGGGGGTGCTGTTGGCAATGATCTGGAGCAGGGAACCCGGCGCACCGCCGGTCGAGCGGCTGGCGGCCATGCAGCTGCGGGGGCGCACTGCGGACTGCATCAGCTACATCGCCTCTCTTTGCGCAATAGTCGTCGGCTCGCTTGTGCTGGCCGGCTGGCTTAAGGGCTTCGAATGGCTCCCGCGGATCGCTCCAGGCCTGGGGGAGATGAACCCGATGACGGCCTGCGGCCTCGTCCTTTCGGGGCTCGCCATCGGCTGCCACCAGTCGTGCCGGCCGCAGGCGGGCGCCGCGCTCGGCGTCGTGATCGTGGTGATCGGCGCGGCCAAGCTGGCCGAGGTGGCGGTCGGGGCTGCGCCCCTGGACGAAATGCTGTTCGGACAGCTGCTCGAGCGATCCCCCGGCGTAGCGCCCAACCGGGTCGCGCCCAACACTGCGGTGGCTTTCCTGCTGCTGGGCATTTCGCTGCTTCTCGTCGGTCAGGCGCGACCGTGGGCACATGGGGCTGCTCAGGTCCTCGCGCTGGCGGTGAGCCTGATCTCGCTGTTCGCGGTGGTCGGTGTCGCCTTCGGCATCGACCAGTTCAGCACGGTCGGACCGTTCATTCCGATGGCTCTGCACACCGGGCTTTGCCTGCTGTTGCTGTCACTCGGCACGGCGGCGCTGAGCCGCGACACGCCGCTGATGCAGGTGTTTGCGGACGACGGACCGGCAGGAACCCTGGCGCGCCGGGTTCTGCCCCTTGCCGTGCTCATCCCGATCGCGGCCGGCGCGGCGCGCCTGTGGGGCGAACATGTCGGCTATTACGGCACCGAGGCGGGAGTCGCTCTGACGGCGGTGTTCAACGTTCTCGTCACCTCGGCGCTGCTGGTGCCCAGCATCTTCGCCCTCTATCGCAGCGACTGCATCCGAAAGGCCGGTGAGAAGGCGCTCAAGCAGAGCGAGCATTTCAGCCGCACGATCAACGAGGCCAGTCCGGATTGCCTGTCCCTGCTCGACGTCAACGGCGATGTCCTGTTCGCCAATGACGCCGCGGTCCGCGCGTACGGGCTCGACAGCTTGGAGGAGCTGGTCGGGCGTCCCTGGGGCCACCGTCTGGACGAGCAATCCCGCCGCGAGGCGCTGGTCGCACTCGACGCTGCCCGGCACGGCGGAGTAGGCCGGCTGTCGCTCAGCCTCGACGACGGTCGCGGCGGCCTGCGCTGGTTCGAGTCGCTGGTGTCGAAGCTGCCGGACGGCGATGGCCATCTGGTCCGCTTTCTCGTCATGTCTCGCGACATCACCCAGCAGAGACGCGTCGAGGAACAGATGCGCTGGACCGCGACCCACGACGCGCTGACGGAGCTGCCGAACCGCGCGCTTTTCCAGATCCGCCTGCAGCAGATGGGGGAGGCGCATCAGCACGGGCGCTTCGCCTTGCTCCTGCTCGACATCGACGATTTCAAGCAGGTCAACGACACGCTGGGGCATGATGCCGGCGATGCGCTGCTGTGCACCGTCGCCGAGCGCCTGCGCCGTTCGCTGCGCGCCGAGGACTTCGTGGCGCGGCTGGGAGGGGACGAGTTCGCCATCATCCTTTACGGCGTCGGCTCGAGCGCGGGGGTGGCTGCGGCCGCGGAGAAGATCCTCGACGCGCTGCGCGAGCCATGGATGTACAGCGGCCGCCTTTCCGAGTGCCGGGTCAGCATCGGCGCCAGCATCCGCGTGCAGCCGGGGGATGATCTGTCGGAGCTGCTCAAGAACGCCGACATGGCCCTTTACGCCGCCAAGGTGCAGGAGCACGGCCGGATCGCCGTGTTCCGGCCGGCGATGCGCGAGGCGATGCAGAAGCGGACGTCGGAGCTGTCGCTTGCTCGGCACGCGCTTCGTGAGAAGCTCATCGTCCCGGTCTATCAGCCCAAGGTCGAACTCGGCAGCGGCAAGCTGATCGGCTTCGAGGCCCTGCTGCGCTGGAACCATCCCGGCCGTGGTTTCCAGCTTCCCGAGACGCTGACCGCCGCCTTTCACGACTATGAGCTTGCGTGCGAGCTGACCGATCGCATCCTCACCGGCGTCCTCGGCGACATCCGCCGGTGGCTCGATCGAGGGCTTGAGTTCGGCCATGTCGCGGTCAATGTCGCGGCCGCTGATTTCAGGCAGGGAGATTTCGCCGAGCGGCTGCTCGCCCGGCTCGATGCCGCCAATGTTCCCACCGAGCGGATCCAGGTCGAAGTGACCGAGACCGTGTTCCTCGGCCGCGGCGCGGAATATGTCGAGCGTGCGCTCAAGACCCTCAGCGACGGCGGCATCCGCATTGCGCTCGACGATTTCGGCACCGGCTATGCCTCGCTGTCCCACCTCAAGCAATTTCCGGTCGACGTGGTGAAGATCGACCGCTCATTCCTTCGCGACATCAGCGACGCGCACAATGCGGCGATCATCAGGACGGTCGTCAGCCTGGGCCGCGGACTCCAGCTCGAGGTCGTCGCTGAAGGTGTCGAAACGCCGCAGCAGGAAGCCTTCCTGATCGGCCAGGGCTGCCGCCTGGGGCAGGGCTTCCTCTTCGGCCAGGCCGGCCCAGCCAAGCAGGTGCCGGAACTCATCCGCTCCTGGCCGCAACGGCTGCGCAGCGCAGCCTGACGCTGCCCGAGCGCGACGAGCAGCGCCGGCCGCTCAAAACGCGCGGCGCTGCGCGGCAACCAGCATCCGCAGCAGCATCGCCACCGGGCGCGGCACGCCGACCTTGCCTTCGAGCCACAGGCTGACCGCCGAGCGGCTGACTCCGATCGCGCCGGCAAGGTCGGCCTGGGTGCGGTAGCCGAGCGTGCGCATCGCGGTGCGCAGCTCGTCCGGGCTCATCGAGGCAAGGCGGGGGTCATCCATCCTCGTGCCGCCGCCGCTCAGATCGCGTCCGGGCCGCGGTCGCCGGTGCGGATGCGGATCGCCTGCTCGACCGGCATGACGAAGATCTTGCCGTCGCCGATCCGTCCCGTGCGGGCGGCATTCTCGATCGCCTCGACGACATTGTCGGCCAGGCTGTCCTCGACCACCACCTCGACCTTCACCTTGGGCAGGAAGTCGATAACATATTCGGCGCCGCGATAGAGCTCGGTATGGCCCTTCTGGCGACCGAAGCCCTTGACCTCGCTGACCGTGATGCCGCTGACGCCAACCTCGTGCAGCGCGTCCTTGACGTCGTCGAGCTTGAACGGCTTGATCACGGCTTCGATCTTCTTCACTCCGCGCGCGCTCCCCTGTTGGCCGCCCTCGTCATGCCCAATCGCCGCCGCATTTGGAAGGCAGGTCGGGGGCCATGAAAGCGATCATCCTTTCCGCCGGCCAGGGCTCGCGCCTCGGGCAGCTGACCCACGACCGGCCCAAGTGCCTGATCGACTTCGCCGGGCGCACCCTACTCGACCGGCAGCTCGACACGCTTGCCGCCAACGGCATCGACGAGGCGGTGGTCGTCACCGGCTTTCGCGACGAGCAGGTCGAGGCGGCGCTCGCCCGCCGCGCCGGGGGCCCGCGGGTGCGGACCATCTACAACCCCTTCTACAAGGTCGCCGACAATCTCGGCTCCTTGTTCATCGCCCGCGAGGAGCTCGCCGGCGAGTGCCTGGTGTGGAACGGCGATACCTTGGTGTCCGACGCGCTAATGGCGCGGGTGGTCGGCAACCAGCGTGAGGGCATTTGCGTGACCATCGACCGCAAAGCGGAATATGACGAGGACGACATGAAGGTGGTGGCCGACGGGGACGGCCGGCTGCACGCGATCGGCAAGCGGCTGCCGATGGGCAACGTCAACGCCGAATCGATCGGCCTGCTCGCCTTCCGCGGCGGGGGCGCCGAACGCTTCCGAGCCGCCATCGACACCGCCATCCGCTCGGCCGAGGGCACGACCATCTGGTATCTGCGCGTCATCCACCAGATCGCGCAGAAGGACGACGTCTGGACGCTCGACATTTCCGGTGAGGAATGGGGCGAGGTCGATTTCCCGCCCGACGTCGAAAGCGCCCGCGCTTTGGTCGCGCGCTGGGACGCGAGGCGCGCTGCCGCGGCCTAGAAGTAGGGCGGCCGGTGCAGCCCGGCAGGGCTCTCGGTGAAGATCTCGCAGCCGTCTTCGGTGATGCCGATCGAATGCTCGAACTGGGCGGACAAGGACCGGTCGCGGGTGACGGCGGTCCAGCCGTCCTCCAGCACCTTGCAGTCCGGGCGTCCCAGATTGATCATCGGCTCGACCGTGAAGAACATGCCGGGCTTGAGCTCGGGGCCGGTGCCGGCTCGCCCGGCGTGGACGACTTCGGGACTGTCGTGGAACAGCCGGCCGAGGCCGTGGCCGCAGAAGTCGCGGACCACCGAGTAGCGGTGCTTCTCGGCGTGCGCCTGGATGGCCGCCGAAATGTCGCCAAGGCGGTTGCCGGGCCGGGCCTGCTCAAGGCCGACCATCAGCGCCTCGTAGGTGACGTCGACCAGCTTGCGGGCCTTCAGCGGCACCTCGCCGACCAGGTACATGCGGCTCGAATCGCCGTGCCAGCCATCGAGGATCGGAGTTACGTCGATGTTGACGATGTCCCCGTCCCTCAGCGTCTTCTCGCTAGGGATGCCGTGGCAGACGACATGGTTGATCGAGATGCAGGAGCTCTTGGTGTAGCCGCGGTAGCCGAGCGTCGCCGGGGTCGCGCCGGCGCGGCGCATGTGCTCGCGGATCATGTCGTCCAGCTCTTCGGTGACGGCGCCGGGGACAACGTGCGGCACCATGGCGTCGAGGATCTCGGCGGCGAGACGCCCGGCCCGGCGCATGCCCTCGAAGGCCTCGGGCCCGTGCAGCTTGATGACGCCGTTGCGCGCTTCGGCGCGGTCGTCCGGGGCCACTGTGATGTATTGAGTCATGACCGCTAGATAGGCATTCGGGCTCGCGAAGTCGAACCGGAGCGAGGATGCAACAGCAAGTCAGGACGTGGACCGCCGCCTTGCTGGTGATCGGCGACGAGATCCTGTCGGGGCGCACCCAGGACAGGAATGTGGCGCAGGTCGCCGCCTGGTTGAACGAGCAGGGCATCCGGCTCGCGGAAGTGCGGATTGTCCCGGACCAGCAGGACCGCATCGCGGAGGCGGTGAATGCGCTGCGGCGAGCCAATGACTATCTCTTCACCACCGGCGGCATCGGACCGACTCATGACGATATCACCGTCGATTCGATCGCCGCTGCCTTCGGGGTCCCGGTCGTCATCCACCCGGAGGCCCGGGCGATCCTCGAGCTTCATTATGAGACGCGCGGCGGGCTCAACGATGCCCGGCTGCGGATGGCGCGGGTGCCGCAAGGCGCCGAGCTGATCCCCAACCCGAGCTCCGGGGCGCCGGGCGTGCGGATGGGCAACGTCTTCATCATGGCCGGAGTCCCCCATATCGCCGCGGCCATGCTGGCCGCGCTCGACGGGCAGCTCGAGGGCGGTCGGCCGATCGTCTCGGTGACCGTGGGTGCACGGGCGCCGGAGAGCGAGGTGGCAGAATTGCTGGAACGCACCGAGGCCGCGCATCCCGGGGTCAGCATCGGCAGCTATCCATTCTTCAGGGACGGGCGCTACGGCGCCAATTTCGTCATCCGCTCAGAAGACGGGGAGCTGGCTTCGCGGGTAGGAGAGCTACTCGCCGGCGAACTCAGCGCGGCAGGCTACGAGCCGGTGGAGGGTGGCATTTGAGGAGAGGAAGGGAGCTGTCGCCCCTCGCTTCGCTCGTGCGCTCCAATTTCACGACTGCCCCAGGCAGTCGCGGAAGTGGAGCGGGTGAAGGGAATCGAACCCTCGTCGTAAGCTTGGGAAGCTTCTGCTCTACCATTGAGCTACACCCGCCCGGGCCGGGGCGGGATTGCCACAGGGGCCGATCGCCGGTCAACATGCCGCAAGGGGAATGACAGAAGATGCCGGGATTGTGGTTCGACGAGCTTCAGGTGGGTCAGATGTTCCACCATGCGATCCGCCGCACCGTGACCGAGACCGACAATCTCCTGGTCTCGACGCTGACCCATAATCCGGCGCAGCTGCACCTCGACGCCGAATATATGAAGGGCACCGACTACGGCCGCATCATCGTCAACTCGACCTTCACGCTGGGGCTGATGGTCGGCGTGTCGGTGGGCGACACGACGTTGGGAACAGCGGTCGCCAACCTGGGGTGGGACGAAGTTCGCTTCCCCAAGCCGGTGTTCATCGGCGATACGCTGCGCATCGAGACCGAAGTCGCCGAGCTGCGCGAGTCCAAATCGCGGCCGGACGCGGGTATCGTCACCTTCATCCACCGCGCCTTCAACCAGGATGATGAGCTGGTCGCCTCGTGCCGCCGCACCGGCCTCCAGCGCAAGCGGCCGGCATGACCGTCCTGCGCTCGCTTTTGTTCATTCCTGGCGACAGCGAGAAGAAGCTGGGCAAGGCGGATGCAACCGGTGCCGACGCGCTGATCCTCGACCTCGAGGATGCGGTGGCACCGGGCAACAAGCCGCAGGCACGCGAACTGGTGCGCGCCTTTCTGGCCGAGCGCCCGCCCGCCGCGCGGAAGAGCCAGCTGTGGGTGCGCATCAACCCGCTCGACAGCGGGCTTGCCGAAGACGACCTTGCAGAGATCGTTGCCGCTGCGCCCGACGGCATCATGCTCCCGAAGGTCGAAGGCCCGGCCGACGTCCAGGCACTTGCCGGACAGCTCGACGGCCATGGCCAACGCGCAAGCAGCATACGCATCCTGCCGGTCGCCACGGAGACCGCCGCGTCGCCGTTTGCGCTGGGCGATTATGCCAAGATCAGCATCGACCGGCTGCTCGGCCTCACCTGGGGCGCGGAAGACCTGTCGGCCGCGCTTGGCGCCAGCACCAACCTTGATCCCGGCGGCGGCTGGGGGTTCACCTATCGCCTCGTGCGCTCGCTCACTTTGCTCGGCGCCAAGGCCGCCGGGGTGCAGGCGATCGACACCTTGTACGTCGATTATCGCGACGAGGCGGGGCTACGCTTATCCTCGCGCGCGTCCCGGGCCGAGGGGTTCACGGGCCGGCTGGCCATCCACCCGGCCCAGGTCGCGCCGATCAACGAGAGCTACATGCCTTCGGCGCAGGAAGTCGAACATGCGCGCCGCATCATCGCGGCCTTCGCCGACAGCCCCGGCGCGGGCACGGTGGGCCTCGACGGCAAGATGATCGACCGGCCGCACCTTCGGCAGGCCGAGGCGGTGATCGCCTTGGCGGAGACCTACGCTAGCTGATCGCGGCCAGCCCGCGTTCTAGATCGGCGATCAGGTCCTGCGGGTCCTCCAGGCCGATGTGCAGCCGAACGATGGCGCCGCCCCAGTCGCGGGCCACGGAGCGGCTGAGCTTGGCGCCGGCCGGAACGGCCAGGCTCTCGAACCCGCCCCAGCTGTAGCCGATTCCGAACAGCGCCAGGCTGTCGACGAAACGGGCCGCCTGCGCGTTGCCGGCATTCCCAAGGACGATCGCGAACAGGCCGGAGGCGCCGGTGAAATCGCGCGCCCACAGTTCGTGACCAGGGCAGCTTTCGAGCGCCGGGTGCAGTACCCGGGCGACCTGCGGCTGCCCCTGGAGCCAGCGCGCGACCTCCAGCCCGCTTGCCTGGTGCTGGCGCAGCCGCACGCCCATTGTTCGAAGGCCGCGGGCGGCGAGAAAGGCATCGTCCGGGCTGACCGCCTGGCCGTAGAGCGCGTAAGTCTCGGCCAGCTTCGGCCAGCGCTCGGCAGTCGCGGTGACAGCGCCGAGCATGACATCGGAATGGCCCGAAACATATTTGGTGCAGGCGAGGATCGACAGGTCCACCCCGTGCTCCAGTGCGCGGAAGAAGAACGGAGTCGCCCAGGTATTGTCGAGCAGGGTGGTGATGCCGCGCTCCCTGACGAGCGCGCAGATGCCGGGAACGTCCTGGACCTCGAAAGTCATCGAGCCCGGGCTCTCGAGGAAGATGGCAGCGCTCGCGGGCGTCAGCAGCGCCACCAGCTCTCCCGCGGTCGCTGTCGCGTCGTAATAGACCGTCCGCACCCCCATGCGGGCGAGGACCGTGTCGCAGAAGTGCCGGGTCGGTTGGTAGCAGCTGTCGACCATCAGCAGCTCGTCGCCGGGCTTGAGCACCGACAGCAAGGCCATCGCCACGGCCGCGGCGCCGGATGGGAACAGGCGGGTCCCGGCCGCGCCCGGCTCCAGCGCCGTAAGGGCTTCGGCGAGCGACCATTGGGTCGGGGTGCCGTTCCGCCCGTAGCTGAGACTGCCGTCGCGCGGCGGATAGGCGGCGTGGAGGTCGGCGACTGTGTCGAACAGCACGGTCGAGGTCCGCGACACCGGCACGTTGACCATGCCGCTTAGCCATTGCTTGCGCCGGCCACCGTGCACGAGCAACGTATCGGGCCGTTTGTCGCCTCGGTCGTTCATCGCAGCGGGGGCTCGTCGAAGCTCCTCAATTTCCGGCTGTGCAGCGCCTCGCCGGCGTCCTTGAGCAGGGTCAAGGTCTCGATGCCGATGCGCAGATGCTGGCCGATCGCGCGCTGATAGAAGCTGTCGGCGGGGCCGGGCAGCTTGAGCTCGCCGTGGATCGGCTTGTCCGACACGCACAACAGGGTTCCGTAGGGCACGCGGAAGCGATAGCCCTGCGCCGCCACCGTCGCCGATTCCATGTCAATCGCCACCGCGCGGCTCTGGTTGAAGCGGCGCGCCGACAAGGTGAAGCGAAGCTCCCAGTTGCGGTCGTCGGTGGTGACCACGGTGCCGGTGCGCAGCCGGTCCTTGACCCCGCTTTCGTCCTCGCCGGTGACCGCCAGCGCGGCGTCGAACAGGGCAGTCTGGACCTCGGCGATGGCCGGCAACGGGATTTCGACCGGAAGCACGTCGTCGAGCACGTGGTCGTCACGCAGATAAGCGTGGGCGAGAACATAATCGCCGATCGTCTGGCTCGGCCTGAGCCCCCCGCAATGGCCGATCATCAGCCACACTTCCGGCCGCAGTACGGCGATATGGTCGCAGATCGTCTTCGCATTCGACGGCCCGACGCCGATGTTGACCAAGGTGATGCCGGTCCCGCTTTCGCCGATCAGGTGATAGGCCGGCATCTGGTGGCGCCGCCAGGTGCCGGCGGCGATCTGCGCCTCGGCATCGGCGGCGTCACCGCTGGTGAACAGGGCGCCGGGTACCGATAGAGCGGAATAGGGGCTGTCCGGCCGGCGCAGCTCGGCGATTGCGAACTGCACGAACTCGTCGACGTAGCGGATGTAATTGGTGAACAGCACGAACTGCTGGAAATGCTCGGCCGGCGTGCCGGTGTAATGCTTGAGCCGCGCGAGGCTGAAGTCGGTGCGCGGCCCATCGAACAAGGCCAGCGGCCGGACGGTCTGGCCGCGCGCTTCCCACACTCCGTCGGCGATCTCGTCGCCGATGTGCACCAGCTCGGTTGACGGGAAGACGTCCGCCAGTTCGGCGGCGCTGATGCCGCTGAGATCCAGGCCGCTGCCGTCGAGCACGTAAGGGTAGGGGATCTCGCTTCGCGAGCGGCCCACGGAGATGTGCGCCCCATAGTCCCGCACCAGCAGCTCGAGCTGGCTTTGAAGATATTCGCGGAACAGCGCCGGGCGGGCTATGCTTGCGGCATAGGTGCCCGCCTGGCTGAGGCGGGCGAAGGCGCGCGACAGGGCCGGGCGCGGAGTCCGGCCGTCATAGTCGACGCGCAGCTCGGGATAGGCGAAGCGGCCGTCGGAGCGTGCCTCGGGCGGCGGGCGCGTGCCGTCGCGCGCAAAGGCGCCGAGCGCCTCGCGCAGCTGGTCCACGGAGCGGTCGTAAATCGCCTCGAGCTCGTCGAGGACGGCGGGGATGCTGTCGGTTCGGGCCACGGCACCCGCTTGGCGGGTGGATGGCCGCTAGACAAGCCCTCCAGCGCGGCAAGCGCCGTGCGGGAGGGCTCTTTGCTCTAGCGTTTGGAGAACTGGAAGCTGCGGCGGGCCTTGGCTCGGCCGTACTTCTTGCGCTCGACGACGCGCGGGTCGCGAGTGAGGAAGCCGGCCCGCTTGACCGCGGTGCGCAGCGCCGGCTCGAAGCGGGTCAGCGCCTGGGCGATGCCGTGCTTGACCGCGCCGGCCTGGCCGGAAAGCCCGCCGCCCTTGACGGTGGCCACCACGTCATACTGGCCATTGCGATCGGCGATGTCGAACGGCTGGTTGATCACCAGGCGCAGCGAGGGCCGTGCGAAATACACTTCCTGCTCGCGGCCGTTGACCGTGATCTTGCCCGAACCCGGCTTCAGCCAGACGCGCGCGACGGCATCCTTGCGGCGACCAGTGGCATAGGCGCGCCCGAACTTGTCGAGCTGCTGCTCGCGAAGCGGAGCCTCGGGCTGCTGCGGCTCGGCCGCAGCGGCATCGTCGGCGGCACGCTCGGCAACGGGCGCTTCGGCGGCCGGGGGCGCCGGCGCCTGGGCACCGGTCAGCGATGCAAGATCGGAAAGGGACTGGCGATTGTCGGACATCAGGCGCCCACCTTGTTCTTGCGGCTCATGGCCGCGACGTCGAGAGTTTCGGGGTTCTGGCCCGCGTGCGGGTGCTCGGTGCCGTTGTAGAGGTGCAGCGCACGCATCTGCTGACGGCCGAGCGGTCCGCGCGGGATCATGCGCTCGACGGCCTTCTCGAGCACGCGCTCGGGAAAGCGGCCCTCGAGCACCTTGCCGGCGGTCACTTCCTTGAGGCCGCCCGCAAAACCGGTGTGCTTGTGGTAGATCTTCTGGTCCAGCTTGCGGCCGGTGAACTTCACCTTGTCGGCGTTGATGACGACGACGTGGTCGCCGCAGTCGACGTGCGGGGTGAAGATCGGCTTGTGCTTGCCGCGCAGGATATTGGCAATGATCGTCGCGACGCGACCGACCACCAGACCGTCGGCATCGATAAGATGCCACTTCTTCTCGACCTCGGCCGGCTTTGCCGACTTGGTGGTCTTCATCAGCGCCTTCATGGGGCTCAGAACCTCTGTGCTAAACGAGAAAGCGCCGCCCCGAAAGACTTCCGGGCTGCAGCGCCTGTGAGTGCGCTATTTGCCGCCGGCGGCTCGAAAGTCAAGCAAAAGCGTGCACTTGCCGAAGGGTATCATGATACCCGAAGCGGATCAGGTGAGGTGCGAACAGATCTTTCGACCCATTCGCCATAGGCAGCAGGCAGCTTGTCGATCGGCCATACGGCCACCGCCGGAACGTCGTAGCTGTGCAACTCGAGCAGGCGCGCGATCAATTGCTCCACCCGCTCGCTGCTGGTCTTCATGATTGCCGGCACCTCGTCTGCGGCCTCTATCTCGCCCCGCCAGCGATAGATCGACTGGCAGGGCGCCAATATGTTGATGCAGGCCGCGAGCCGCTCCTCGACCAGAACGCGGCCGATTCGCTCCGCTTCCTCGGCATTGGCGAAGGTCGCGTAAACCGAGACGACGGTCACCGACGCCCGCTTCCGGTCACGTGCGCGCCCCACACCGTGGCCGCGACCAAGGCGGCGCCGACTGCCTGGTGAAGCGCCGCGAGCCAGATGCTGACGCCGGTCAGCACGGTGAGGATGCCAAGGATGATCTGGGTTCCGAAGGTCGAGTGGATGGCAATCGAGGCACGGCGGCTGCCGGCCCGGCGGACGTGCCGCGCGAACAGGACCAGCGCCACGACCGTGACCCAAGCCCACCAGCGATGGATGAAGTGGATCAGGAAGGGATCATGGGTGAAGGCGAAAAGCGGCCCCGCCGACCAGTCGATCCCTTCCGGCAGGAAACGGCCGTTCATGTCGGGCCAGCTGCTGGCGACCTGGCCCGCGTCCAGGCCAGCCACCCAGGCGCCGTACAGCAATTGCACGAACAGGATGGCGAGAACGGCGGATGCAGTTCGCGTCAGGCGGGCCGGGCGGTCCTCGCCCGTCGCCGCGAGCCTCCTGAGGTCGAGCGCAACCCAGATCAGCGCACCCATGATCGCAAGCGCCAGCAGCAGATGGGCGGACAGGCGGAAATGGCTGACGTCGGTGCGGTCGGTAAGACCGGACATCACCATGTACCAGCCAAGCACCCCCTGGGCCCCGCCCAGCGCGAAGAGTGCGAGCATCTTCCAGCCGTAGCCGCGGGGGATCGCGCGCTTCACCGCGAACCAGGCGAGCGGCAAGGCGAAGGCGAGCCCGACGATACGGCCAAGCAGCCGGTGCAGCCATTCCCAGAAGAAGATGCGCTTGAAGGCGGCGAGATCCATGCCCGCCGGGCCGTTGACCTCGCGATATTCGGGCGTTGCCTGGTAGAGCGCAAACGCCGCATCCCAGTCCTCCTGTGTGATTGGCGGCACCGCCCCGGAAATCGGACGCCATTCGGTGATCGAAAGCCCGCTTTCGGTCAGCCTCGTGATTCCGCCGACCACCACCATCGCAAACACCAGCCCGGCGACGAACAGCAGCAGGTTCGCCAGAGCCGAGGGCCGAGGCGTGGCGTTTCGACCGGCGTCTGCAATGGCGGCGGAAGGGGCGGTGGCCATGTCGCATGCATATGGGGCGGCGGTGGGCACTGCTGCAAGTGCGACGAAAGGTGGTGGATGATATGTTGTAACTTCTTATACGTTGCTCTATATGGCTCAATCATGGCGCAGCTTCTGATCTCCGGCGGTCGGCTCGACCGGATTGCGATCGGTCTTTCAGGGCTGTGTCTTGTCCACTGCCTGGCCACTGCGGTGCTACTTGGACTGGCGTCGGCGGCAGGCGGCCTGCTCGGCGCGGACTGGTTCCACGAAGTGGGGCTCGCAATCGCCATGATCCTTGGCGGTATCGCTTTGTGCCGCGGCATCCTGTTCCATGGGTTCATGCTGCCGAGTGCCGTTGGCGGCCTCGGCCTGGGAGTCATGGCCGGTGCGCTGACGATGCCGCACGACAGCAGCGAGGCGCTCTACACGATGTTGGGGGTCGGCGTGCTCGCGCTCGGGCATCGGCTCAACCGGCTCGCCGCCGACTGAGCCTCAGCTCTCGCCTTCAACGATCGGCGCCTCGGTGTGGTAGCGCGGCGTTTCCGGCGGCCACAACAGCGACAGAAGCAGCAGCATCGACAAAGCAGCCCCAAGCTCCCAGCGCACGAGCACCAGCGCCACCGCTGCCGAGTTCAGCAGGACGAACCACCAGTAGCGGCGATTGAGCCTGCCGATGTAGCTCGGCTCCAGCCGGCTATCGACCTGGCCGTGCCGCCAGCCGACCGTCCACTTGCACAGCCAGCTCCACGCCAGCAGCGCCAGCGAGATCACGAAGTAATGCGCTGCGGCTTCGCGCGCGGCGGCGTCCGACATGTGCTCGGCGAACACCCGCGCGGGGAAGGCGATGAAGCCGATCATGCCGAGGAACAGCACGGTCGCGATCAGGAACCAGTGGCCGGTCGTCCGGTAAATCGCGCCCGAGAAGTGGTGGTGGACCCAGTACAAGCCGATCACGAATGATGCGAGCAGGTAGCCGGCGTAGGACGGCCACAGCTCGAGAAGGTCGTGGCCGAGCCGCCGACCGTCCCCACCGACCTCGGGAAGGATGATCTCGACCACCGGCAGGGTGAAGGCGATGGCGAACACGCCGTCGGCGAAAGCTTCCATCCGCGCGGTGCCGCGGGTGGCGCCTTCCCCCTCATTATCGTCGCGGCGGGCGGGCGCATTGGGGTCGTCGCGAACTTCGTCTCTGATCTCGGCCATCGCCGCTGAACGAAGCGGCCCTTGTGCGGTTCACTTGGGCACCCGCAGTGCTTGCCGCATCGCGCGCGTCGGCTTATCTGGCTCACATGGGTGCGCACGATCACCACGTGCATGAAGGCGAGGCGCTGAAAAGCGCGGCGCGCGAGCGGCTGACCGGGCAGGGTGAGCAGTGGACGGCGATGCGCGCCGCCGTGTTCGAGGCGCTGGCCGGATTCGATCGGCCGGCAAGCGCTTACGACATTGCCGAGGCCGTCTCCAGGTCCCAGGGGCGCCGCGTCGCCGCGAACAGCGTCTACCGGATTCTCGACCTGTTCGTCGGCGCCAATCTCGCGCGGCGGGTGGAGAGCGCCAACGCCTATGTCGCCAACGCCCATCCCGACTGCCTGCATGATTGCATTTTCCTGATCTGCGACAGCTGCGGCCAGACCGTGCACATCGACGATGACAGCCTGTCGGGCGGAGTTCGGCAGGCGGCAGAGACCGCCGGCTTCTCGGCGCCGCGCCCGATGATCGAGGTGCGCGGCACCTGCGGTGATTGCGGCGAATAGGTTAAGCTGAGCAAAAACTGAGCAACATCTGAAAACCCGTCCTTTGGCCCATACCCAGGCCTCCCGTGGGTGACATGGCGCCGGGTTCCGGATAAGCGCGGCCCATGTCCGACCGTCCGGCAACGCCGCTGCTCGATCTTGTCCAGTCGCCGGCCGACATTCGTGCCCTCGACAAGACTCAATTGCCCCAACTCGCCGATGAGCTTCGCCAGGAGGTGATCTCGGCCGTGTCGGTGACCGGCGGTCATCTCGGCGCCGGCCTTGGCGTCGTCGAGTTGACCGTGGCGATCCACCACGTGTTCGAGACGCCGCGCGACAAGCTGATCTGGGACGTTGGCCACCAGGCCTATCCGCACAAGATTGTCACCGGCCGCCGCGAGCGCATCCGCACCTTGCGCCAGGGTGGCGGGCTTTCCGGCTTCACCCGGCGGGCCGAAAGCGAGTACGACCCGTTCGGCGCGGCGCACAGCTCGACCTCGATCTCCGCCGCCCTTGGCTTCGCCATCGCCAACAAACTGTCCGGCGAGCCGGGCCGGGCCATTGCCGTCATCGGCGATGGCGCGATGTCGGCCGGCATGGCCTACGAGGCGATGAACAATGCCGAGGCCGCCGGGAATCGCCTCGTCGTCATCCTCAACGACAATGACATGTCAATTGCGCCGCCGGTGGGAAGCCTGCGCAATTCGCTCGCCAGGCTGGTCTCGTCGGGCAAATATCTGACGCCCCGAAAGCTGGCGCAGAAGCTGGCGCGGGCGATGCCGGCGCCGATCCATCGCACCGCCAAGAAGGTCGAAGAATATGCGCGCGGGCTGGTGACCGGCGGCACCCTCTTCGACGAGCTTGGCTTCTATTACGTCGGCCCCGTCGACGGGCATGACGTGGAGGCCCTGGTCGAAGTGCTCGAGAACGTGCGCGACGCCGATCTCGGGCCGATGCTGGTCCATGTCGTGACGCAGAAAGGCAAGGGCTATGCCCCGGCGGAGAATAGCGCCGACAAATATCACGGCGTGGTGAAGTTCGACGTCGTGTCGGGCAAGCAGGCGAAGGCGGCAGCCGGTCCGCCGAGCTACACCTCCGTCTTCGCGAAGGCGCTCACCGGCGAGGCCGCGCGCGACCACAAGGTGGTGGCAATCACCGCCGCAATGCCGTCCGGCACCGGGCTCGACAAGTTCCAGGAGCAATTCCCGGAACGCTGCTTCGACGTGGGGATTGCCGAGCAGCATGCGGTGACCTTCGCCGCCGGGCTCGCGGCCCAAGGATATCGCCCGTTCTGCGCGATCTATTCGACCTTCCTGCAGCGCGCCTACGACCAGGTCGTGCATGATGTCGCGATCCAGAACCTGCCGGTACGCTTCGCCTTGGACCGGGCCGGACTCGTCGGAGCGGACGGCGCGACCCATGCCGGCGCGTTCGACCTGGCCTATCTGTGCACCTTGCCCAACTTCGTGGTGATGGCCGCGGCCGACGAGGTCGAGCTCACCCATATGGTTCATACCATGGCCCTGCACGACAGCGGCCCGATCGCGGTACGCTATCCTCGGGGCGAGGGCCGGGGCCTGCCGCTTCCCGCGACTCCCGAGCGGCTCGAGATCGGCAAGGGGCGGATCATCCGCGAAGGCAAGAAGGTCGCGATCCTGTCGCTCGGCACGCGCCTGGCCGAGGCGGAAAAGGCCGCCGCGCAGCTCGATGCGATGGGACTGTCAACGACCGTGGCCGACATGAGGTTCGCCAAGCCACTCGATACCGCGCTGATCCGGCGCCTGCTCGCGACCCACGACGTCGCGGTCACTCTCGAGGAAGCGGCGGTCGGCGGCTTCGGTGCCCATGTGCTGACACTCGCCAGCGACGAGGGGCTGATCGATGCCGGCCTCAAGCTGCGCACGATGCGGCTCCCAGACCGCTTCCAGGACCATGACAAGCCCGAGAAGCAGTATGACGAGGCCGGGCTCAACGCGCCGCAGATCGTCGACTGCGTGCTGCGGGCGCTGCGCCGCAACAGCGTTGGCATTGAAGAGGTTCGCGCTTAGCTTCGGCCATCAAGGCTCAATCCACGGCCTGGCAGGAACACGGGGTAGGGGCGAAAAATTCAGCGCAAGCGCAAGCTGGGCCCGTGGTGGGGAGAGCTGGTCCTGACCTGCTGCCTTGCGCTGCTGGTCATTCTGAGCTTCCTCCCCATGTGGCGAACCGATGAATGGTGGGTCCGCATCTGGGACTTCCCGCGACTGCAGCTCGCGGTGCTGCTGGCCATCGTCATGGTGCAGATCCTCTGGCTGCCCCGCCCGCGCGGCAAGGCAGTTTGGATCAGCCTCGCCGCGGGCGCCGCGGCGCTGTTGTGGCAGCTAAGCCATTTCGCCGCTTACGTGCCGCTCGCTGCCAAGCAGGTGGCGAGCGCCGCAAGCTGCCCCCCGGAGCGCAGCCTGACCCTGCTCCACGCCAATGTGCTGCAGACCAACCGCGAGCACATGGCGGTGCTCGACCTCGTCAAGCTGGTCGATGCCGACGTCGTCCTGTTGGTCGAAACCGGGCCCGAGTGGGAGGCTGTGCTGGCGCCGATCGCGCCCCGCTACCCCTTTCGCGCCGCCGAGACGGTGCCCAACACCTATGGCATGATCCTGCTGTCGAAGCTGCCGATGCAGGCCGTGGTCCGGCACCGGCTGCAGCCGGCGGTGCCCTCGATCGACGCGCGGCTGAGGCTTCGGGGCGGCGACATCGTCGACCTTTATGCCGTCCACCCCGAACCGCCGATCCCCGGCAACGACAGCGGCCAGCGCGATGCCGAGCTGGTGCTGGTCGGCCGCGATGTCCGCGCGCGCGGCCGCGCCGCGATCGTGATCGGTGACCTCAACGACGTCGCCTGGTCGCGCACCTCCCGCCTCTTTGGAGAGATATCGGAAATGGGCGACCCGCGTGTCGGACGCGGGCTGTATCCGACCTTCAATGCCAGGATTCCCTTTCTGCGCTGGCCGCTCGACCATCTATTCGTGACTCCGCACTTCGACCTGGTGGCGATCGACCGTCTCCCCGACGTCGGATCGGACCATTTCCCGATGCGGTTCAAGCTGTGCCTGGGCAGCCCGCCCGGCGCGCGGCACACGCCGGCTACAGCGCTTCCCGAGGTGCGCGAAGACGCGCGCGAGCAACTGCGCGAAGGCCGCGAGGCTGCGGCCGAGGAAGCCAGCGGTGGCTAGAGAGCGCGCGGACCAGTTGCTGGTCGGCCGTGGCCTAGCTGGCAGCCGCAGCCGCGCCCAGGCGTTGATCCTCGCCGGCGCGGTTTTCTCCGGCGAGCGGCGGATCGCCAAGGCCGGCGAGTTGCTGGCCGAAGATGCTCCGCTCGAAGTCCGCGGCAAGGACCATCCGTGGGTGTCGCGCGGCGGCGTCAAGCTCGATCACGGCCTTGAGCATTTCGGCATCGATGTGACCGGTGCAGTAGCACTGGATGTCGGCAGCTCGACGGGCGGCTTCACCGATGTCCTGCTCTCGCGCGGCGCCGCGAGGATCTATGCGGTCGACGTCGGCACCAACCAGCTCGCCTGGAAGCTGCGCCAGGACCCGCGCGTCGTCGTCCACGAGAAGACCAACGCCCGCATCCTCGACCGCAGCATCGTGCCGGAGCCGGTCGACGTCGTCGTCTGCGACGCCAGCTTCATCTCGCTCGCCAAGGTGCTTGGCGCCGCCCTCGGGCTCGCACGAAAGGGCGCCCGGCTGGTCGCGCTCGTCAAGCCGCAGTTCGAGGCAGGGCGGGCGGAGATCGGAAAAGGCGGCGTGGTGCGCGATCCCGACGTCCACAGGCGGGTCTGCGACGAGGCGGCGGCCTGGGTTGCATCGCAGGGCTGGGCGGTGTTGGGGGTCGAGCCGAGCCCGATTACCGGGCCCGAGGGCAATGTCGAGTTCCTGCTTGGCGCGGTGAAGGAGGCTGGGTGTGGCTGAGGCGGTGGGGGTTGGGCGCGGCTGGTGGAAGCTGGCACTGCTGACCGTGCCGGCGATCGTGATTGCCGGCTCCGCGAGCGGCTGGCTGTCGGGTTCCGGCTACGGCAACACGTGGTTCGACGCTCTCGCCAAGCCCGCCTTCATGCCGCCGGGCTGGACGTTCGGCGCCGCCTGGACGATCCTTTACACGATGATGGGGATCGCGCTGGCGCGAGTGCTCGCCGCGCCACGCTACGAGCGCCGCCGCCCCGCCCTGACCTTGTTCTTCGCCCAGCTCGCGCTGAATCTTGCCTGGTCGCCGATCTTTTTCGCCGCCCATGACATCCGCCTGGCGGCAATCACGATCTTCGTCATGCTGGCGATCGCCGCCGCGGCGACCGCGCAATTCCTGCGCATCGACAGGGTGGCGGGCGCGCTCATGCTTCCCTATCTGGCATGGTTGTGCTTCGCGGCGGCGCTGACCACCGCGATCGACCGGCTGAACCCGGGAGCGGGCAGCCCGCTGGTCGGCTAACAGGAGAGATCAATGCAGTCCGAAAACCGGATGTTCGACGATTTCGTCAAGATGGTGAACGGCGTCGCCGGCACCATGGCCGGAGTCGGCCGGGAAGCCGAGGCGTCGATGCGCGAGCGGATGCGGGAGTGGGTCGCGGGCGCCGATTTCGTCGGCCGCGACGAGTTCGAGGCGGTCAAGGCGATCGCCACCGCCGCTCGCGAGGAGAACGAGATCCTCAAGAGCCGCATCGCCGCGCTCGAGGCCAAGGTCGCCGGTCCGCCGGCGGGTGCCGCGGGCGGCAAGCGCGCGCCGCGCGGCAAGCCGGAGGCCTGAGCCCTGACCGAAACCGAGGAAAGCCAGGACGAGCGCGACGACGGCGCTCCGATCGAGGCGCTTGAGCAATATTTCGAGGCGCGCGGCTGGGCGTGCGAGCGCTCGGGCGAGGGGGAGATCGTCGCCTTCGCAAGCGGCAGCTGGGCGCAATATGAGCTGCGCGGCGTGTGGCGGCCCGAGGACCAGGTGCTGCAGTTCCTCGCCTTCCCCGACATCAAGGTGAGCGTCGAAAAGCGCCCCGCGATCTATGAGGCTCTGGGGCTGATCAACGAGCAATTGTGGCTCGGCCATTTCGAAATGTGGTCGGGGTCCGGTCTGATCGTTTTCCGCCACGCCACCATCCTCGACGCACGCGAAGGCGAGGGGCTGAGCTTCGAGCAGGCGGAGGCGATCGCCGAGGCGGCGATGGAGGAGTGCGAACGCTTCTACCCAGTCTTCCAGTTCGTGCTGTGGGGCGGCAAGTCGCCGGGCGAGGCGATCGCCGCAGCCTTGATCGATACGCACGGAGAGGCGTGATGGCTCTGAAACTGCTTCCCGCGCCGACTTGGCTGGTCGGCTGCGGCAACATGGCCGGAGCGATGGTCGACGGCTGGCGCCTGGCGGGCGTCGAGCTCGGCCAGGCGGTCGCCATCCGGCCGAGCGGCCGGCCGGTGCCAGACGTGCGCACCGTGACCTCGCCGGCGGAGGCCGGTAGCCCGCCGGAGCTGGTGATCCTCGGCTTCAAGCCGCAGAAGCTGGCCGAGGTCGCCCCGCAGCTTGCGCCGCGGCTCAGCGCCCGCACCACCCTGGTTTCCATCCTCGCCGGGGTCGATGCGGCGACGCTGCGCCGGCGTTTTCCTGGCGTCGCGACGATCGTGCGTGCCATGCCCAACCTTCCCGTGGCGGTGCGCCGGGGGGTTGTCGCACTGTACAGCGAGGATGCCGACGATGCCGCTCGCGAGCGGCTTGCCCAGCTGTTCTCGGTACTCGGCTTCTCCATCTGGACCGCGCAGGAGGCCGAGTTCGCCGCCGTCGGCTCGCTGGCCGGCGCCGGGCCGGCTTATGTTGCCCGCTTTATCGCGGCCTTGGCAAAGGCCGGCGTGGGGCGCGGGCTGGACCCGATGATTGCCGAGACGCTGGCGCGCGAAACGGTCCTCGGTACGGCCTGGCTGAGCGCCGTTTCGGGCGAAAGCATGGAGGGGCTCGCAAGCCGCGTCGCCAGCCCCAACGGCACCACCGAGGCGGGGCTGGCGGTGCTCGACCGGGACGCCGTGCTCGACCAGCTGATCGCCGTCACGATCGACGCTGCCGCTCGTCGCGGGGCCGAGATCGCGGACGAGGCACGCTCCGGGGCGCCGCTTGCCGAAGGGGCCCCGCTCCCCTAGGCGCTGATGCCTTCAGGCAACAGGGCACGGGCATGGGCGAACAGCGCACCTACGATGATCGCGACGGATGGATCTGGCTCGACGGCGAGCTGGTCCCCTGGCGCGACGCGCGCGTTCACCTGCTGACCCACGCCCTCCATTATGCCTCGTCGGTGTTCGAGGGGCAGCGCGCCTATGGCGGCTCCATCTTCAAGCTGACCGAGCATAGCGAGCGGCTGCACAAGAGCGCGCGGCTGCTCGGCTTCGAGATCCCGTGGAGCGTTGCGGAGATCGATGCCGCCTGCGAGGCCGTGCTCGAGGCGAACGGCTTCACCGATGCCTACATGCGCCCGCTGGCATGGCGCGGCTCCGAGCAAATGGGCGTCAGCCCCAAGGGGACCAAGCCGCACCTTGCGATCGCTGCCTGGCCCTGGGGCAAATATTTCGACCCCGACAAGGCCGACAAGGGCATCAGGCTCGACATTGCTCCTTATCGTCGGCCGGCACCCTACACCGCACCGGTCCACTCCAAGGCGGCCGGTCTGTACATGATAGCGACCCTGTCGAAGCAGCATGCCGATGATCGCGGCTATGACGATGCGCTGATGCTCGACTGGCGCGGCCAGGTGGCGGAAGCGACCGGCGCCAACGCCTTCTTCGTGCGCAACGGGCAGCTGCACACGCCTACCCCGGACTGCTTCCTCGATGGCATCACCCGCCGCACGGTGATGGACCTTGCCCGCCGGCGCGGGGTCGAGGTGATCGAGCGCGCAATCTGGCCCGAAGAACTCGAGAGCTTCGAACAGATGTTCTTGACCGGCAGCGCGGCCGAAGTGACGCCGGTCGGCTCGGCCGGACCCTGGAACTTCGAAGTTGGCGAGCTCTCGCGCCAGCTGGCGCGTGATTACGACGACCTTGTCAACGGCCGCCTTCCCAACACCTAATCGAAGATCGACAGGTCGAGCGGCTCGCTCGAGCCGAACCAGATGACATGCTCGCGGTGGTCGGCGCGGTCGTCTCCGGTGCTGGCGTGGGCGAAGACGGTCAGGCCTCTGCGGTTCAACGCAAGCCACTGCGCGAAGTCGCCGAACAGCTCTGGCGGGATCGTCAGCTGACAGCTGCCGCGCGGATGAGGGCCGACCGGCCGCTGATGGAAGTGGCCGACGGGGACCGCGAAGCGCGCCTGCGCCGCCGCGGCGAGTGCCCGCGCGTCGTCCAGTTCATCGGCATTGAAATAGATGTGCGCGTGGAAGTCGCGGATCGAGCTGGTCATGGCGAGGGATGTCGGTGTAGCCGAGCCGCGTTCAAGGCACAGGATTGTGCCCTTCCATTGGCGGGTGCCGAGGCTATAAGCGCGCTCCGCCCGCGCCGGGCCGCGATGCTGGGGCGTCGCCAAGTGGTAAGGCACCGGTTTTTGGTACCGGCATTCGCAGGTTCGAATCCTGCCGCCCCAGCCAGCGCTCAGCTCATTTACGCGCGCTCCCGCCCATGCTTCCGACATTTCAGGAGCCGGCGGGTGCTCACTCGACGCGGAAGTCCGTCACGATCAGTCGGGCAGGACCCGATGCGAACACGCCCTTGCCGTAGCCTTCGCCGCCTCCCAGTACGAAGCCGACCTGTTCGGCCTCGGCGACTGCAGCGGCAAAGCCCTCGCGATTGCTTCTTGCGTTCGAGACTTCAACCGCGGTCCACCTGCCTGTGAGCGGCGCGACGATCTGGTGCTCGCCTGGCGTGATCGTCTGGGTCGCGAAGGTTGCGAACCAGCGGTAGGATTCGAACGGGCCCCTGCCGCTCCAATTATCTCCGCGACGCTGGAAATAGAGGGTGATCCAGGGTGGAGACGTCGGCGCGGTCCTCGGCATGATCCGCACTCCAGGAGCCGCTTCGACGCGATAACGCATGACGATGCGGCTCTTGCCGGCAAGCGAACCGTGGCGGAATGTCACCGCATGCACGCTGGCGGGGGGTTGCGGCAAGTCGATGTGCCAGGCGCGGCCGGGTCCGGGCGAGGGATGCAGCGGCATGCCCCGTGAGTAGCTGCGGCCATTGATCATGGGCCCGATCACCCACGCCCTCGGGTTCATGTGGCTCGCGCCGGCGCGAGCACTTACCGCCTTTTCAGCGCCGATCGCGGCAGTGAACGTGAAGGCGGAAATGATTGCGGCACGGAACAGCATTGCTCAAATCCCGGAAAACGCCTGGACGGGGGACCGCTACGTGACCACTCCCTTCTGGATGCTGAACGCCGCTGAAGGCATCAGGACCGTCCGGGCGTGATGGTTCCTTCCAGCAGCGATGCCAGTTTCTCGCTTGCGGCGGCGGTCCGGCAAGCCACGAAGATCGTGTCGTCGCCGCAAATGGTTCCGACGACTTCCGGAAGCCTGGCTTCGTCCAGGGCAATGCCGACAAGGTGCGCCGAGCCGGGTGGGGTCTTGATCACGACCAAATTGCCGGCCGTGTCGATCGAGCGAGCCCACTCGGCCAGAATCGTCCACAGGCGGTTGCCGTTCGCGGCGGCGGGGGGGGGCTGGTCAGGCAGCGCATAGCTGACCATGCCGTCGCGCCGCACCTTGACCGCGCCGAGGTGCTCGAGGTCCCGGGAGATGGTGGCCTGGGTGACGGCAAAGCCGAGGCCAGCCAGGCGACGGGCAAGATCCTCCTGGCTGGGAAGCGGTTGGGCGCGGATAAGGTCGGCGATCGCGCGCCGGCGCCGCTCCTTCGGGTCACTCATGCGGTTTGCCTGTTTTGCATAGTTATACATAAGAGTTGCATAATTATACGCGACCGGCAATAGGCGCATGATGATTCGGACAGCCATATTGGGAGCCTCGGGCTATGTGGGCGGCGAGCTGCTGCGGATGCTTGCCGCGCACCCGGCGTTCGCGCCGGACAAGCTCTTTGCCGACAGCCGCGCCGGGCGGCCGGTCGCCGAGGTGCATCCGCAGCTCGCGCCGATGGCGGGCGACCGGCGCTTCGAGCGTTTCGACGACAGCGCGCTGGACGGGATCGACCTGCTGTTCGCGGCCTTGCCGCACGGGCACACGCAGCGGCTGGCGGCGACGATCCTCGGCAAAGGCGTAAAGTTCGTCGACCTCGGCGCCGACTTCCGGCTGTCAGACCCGGCAGCCTACGAGCGCTGGTATGGCCATCCCCACGAGGCGCCCGGGCTGCTCGGCGAGTTCGTCTACGGCATCCCCGAGCTGAACCGCAGCGCGATCAGCAAGGCCAAGGCGGTCGCCGCTGCCGGTTGCTACCCGACCGCGGCGATCCTGGCGCTGAAGCCGCTCGTCGACGCGGGTGTGATCGACCCCAACAGCATCATCGTCGATGCGGCGTCGGGGGTCAGCGGCGCCGGCCGCGAGGCCAAGGAAGCGACGGCCTTTTCCACCGTCGACGGGAGCTTCGCCGCTTATGGCCTGGTCAATCACCGGCACACCGCCGAGATGGAGATGGCGCTTGGCGCGACCATGCTGTTCACGCCGCATCTCGTGCCGATGAGCCGCGGCATCCTCGCGACCTGCTACGCGGCCGCGCCCTCGGCCTGCGATCCGCTGGCCATCCTCAAGGCGGCCTATGCGGGCGAGCCCTTCGTCCACGTGACCGAGCAGCCGCCGGCGACTAAGTGGGTGAGCGGCTCCAACGCCTGCCAGCTTACCGCCCGCTACGACGCGCGCACCGGGCGGGTAGTGGCGCTGGCGGCGATCGACAATCTGGGCAAGGGCGCCGCCGGCCAGATGATCCAGTGCGCCAATTTGATGCTCGGCCTCGACGAGAGCGCCGGGCTCGCAACCCTCGGAGTGTACCCGTGAGCGTCACCGCCCCCGAAGGCTTCCTCGCCGCCGGCTGCCATGCCGGGATCAAGCGCCGGCGCTTCGACATGGCGCTGCTGGCCACGGAAGATCACGCGCCAGTCGCCTGCGCCGCCGTGTTCACGCAGAACAAGTTCGCCGCGCCGCCGGTCGAGCTGGATCGCGCGAAGCTTGCCGCCAACGGCCATCGCGCGGCGGCGGTGGTCGTCAACTCGGGCAACGCCAATGCCGGGACCGGCGCCGCGGGCCGGCGCGATGCCGAGCTGATGGCGGAGACCGCGGCGCAGGCGCTTGCAGTCGATCCCGCCTTCGTGCTCGTCTGCTCGACCGGTATCATCGGCACGCCCTTGCCGATCGACGCGATCGTCGCGGCGACCCCCAAGCTTGCCCGGAAGCTGTCCGTGGCGGGCGCCGATGATGCCGCGCGCGGCATCCTCACCACCGACCACAAGACCAAGCAGGTGGTGATCCGCGGCTCGGGCTTCACCCTCGGCGGAATGGCCAAGGGCTGCGGAATGATCGCCCCCAACATGGCGACCATGCTCGCCTTCCTGACCACCGATGCCGACGTGCCGCACGGGACGCTGCAGAAGATCCTGCGCCGCGCCTCGGACGCCACCTTCAACACGCTCAACGTCGACGGCGCCACCTCGACCAACGACACGGCGATGCTGCTCGCGTCGGGGCGCCGCGGCCGGCCCGACCTCGACGAGTTCGGCAATGCCGTGCTCGCCGCCTGCGAGGACCTGACCATGCGCATGGCGCGCGACGCGGAGGGGATGACGCGGATCGCCCGGCTCAGCGTCACGGGCGCGGCCAATGACAACCAGGCCAAGGCCGCGGCCAAGGCGATTGCCGAGAACAACCTGGTCAAGTGCAGCTGGTACGGCGGCGACCCTTACTGGGGCCGTCTGCTTGCAGCGGCCGGATCGTGCGGCGTGGCGCTGGACGTGGCGCGCTCGCGCGTCAGCTACGGCGGGATCGTCGTCGCCGCCGGCGGGACCGCCGTTGCCCATGACGGTCAGGCGCTTGCCGAGCATATGATGGGCGAGGAGATCGCGATCGAGGTTCACCTCGGCGCCGGCAATGATACGGCGCGCGTGATCGGCATCGACCTCGGCCCCGGCTACATCAAAGAGAATAGCAAAACGTCATGAGCCCGGCCCAGACCGCGCAGGTCCTCGTCGAGGCCTTGCCCTACATTCGCCAGTTCACCGGCAAGGCCGTGGTAGTGAAGCTCGGCGGGGCTGCGATCGACCGCGAGTCCGACCTCGCTTTGGCGCAGGACGTGCTGCTTCTGCGCAGCGTCGGCGTGCGCTGCGTGCTGGTGCATGGCGGCGGGCCGCAGGTCGACGCCATGCTTCGCCGCGTCGGCAAGCAACCCGAGTTCCGCGACGGATTGCGGGTCACGGACTCGGAGACGCTGGAAATCGTGCGCATGGTGCTGGTCGGCAAGATCAACCGCGATCTCGTCGCCACCATCAACCGCCAGGCCGGCGACGAGCCGGTCGCGGTCGGCGTGTCGGGCGAGGACGCGGGGCTGTTGACGGTGACGCCCGCTGCGCCGGAGCTCGGCTTCGTCGGCAATGTCAGCGCGGTGCGCGCCGAGCTCATCCACCGGCTGCTTGATGACGGGCTGACGCCCGTCGTCTCGACGATCGGATCCGACGCCGACGGGCAGCCCTATAACGTCAACGCCGACGAGGCGGCGCAGGCCATCGCCGTGGCCATGGGCGCTGAAAAGATCGTCTATCTGACGGCTGCTCCCGGGCTGCTCGAGGACGCGGCCGACGAAACCAGCCTGGTGCCGCGGCTGACGGCCGAGGAGCTGCGCCGGCGGATCGAATGCGACAGCGTCAGCGCCGGCATGATCCCCAAGCTGCGCGCCTGCGCCGATGCGGTCGAGCAGGGCGTGGCCTTTGCCCACATCATCGACGGGCGCGTGCACCATTCGCTGCTGATCGAGCTTCTGACCGATCATGGTGTCGGCACCATGGTCAAGCTGGAGAAGAGCTGGTGAACCATCTGCTGGCGATCCGCGACCTGCCGGCCGGGCAGCTGCGGGCGATCCTCGACCTTTCGCGGCAGCCCTGCTCCCGCATTCTCGAGGGCAAGGGCGTCGCGCTCTATTTCGAAAAGCCGAGCGCGCGCACGCGCAATTCGATGGAGCTCGCGGCGGCCCAGCTTGGCGGGCACCCCGTCTATTTGCAGCCGACCGAGATCGGGATCAGCACGCGCGAGAGCATCGCCGACGTGGCGCGCACCCTGGCCTGCTATCACGCGATCATCGCCGCGCGCGTGTTCGATCATCAGCTTCTCGAGGAGCTGGCGGCGGTCGGTGCCGCGCCGGTGCTCAACATGCTCTCGGGCACCGACCACCCGTTGCAGGCGCTTGCCGACTTGCTGACCATCGAACAATTGCTCGGGCGGATCGCCGGCGCCCGCGTCGCCTTTCTCGGCGAGGCCAACAATGTCGCGCGCTCGCTTGGCGAGGCCTGCGCCTTGGCCGGCGCCGAGTTCACCATCGCCAGCCCGGAAGGGCAGGGCTTTGCCGAACCGGGCGAGGGCGTGCGCCAGCTTGTCGACCCGCGCGAGGCGGTGGAGGGCGCCGACATCGTCTATACCGATGTCTGGGTATCCATGGGCGGCGAGGACAGCGCCGAGCGCCGCGC
>DATLFV010000031.1:0-20107 GCA_035540875.1 Sphingomicrobium sp.
CTTAGCGCCGTTTAGCCGCGCACAGGAGCCGCCGCCGCCGCCGGCTCCTGTGCGCGGCTAAACGGCGCTAAGTGCAAGACAAGGGAGGGTGGGCTTCGGCCCACCCTCTTTTTTTGCCCCACCTGAGGAGCGAAGGCGGTGCAGGAGATCCGCAGCAGCGTCGTCAGGGCCGCGAGGACCCCGGAAAGGCCAGCAGCCCGCGCTCCTGTCCCTTTAGTGAGACAGGAAATGCCACGCGCCAGGTTGACCGTCGCTAGCCAACCGACTGCAATCGCCCAACTTTCTGTTGCTCAATTACGGCAGTCAGCACCTATCAACCAATCTGGTAGAGATCAGGGTTGCGCCCGCAGGCCATCGTCGGCAGGAAGTGCTTCGTGCAGCAGTTGCGCACCATCAGCCGCTCTTCAGAGCATCCGGCAGCGTGTGGCAAAGTCGCCACGCGCCCTTCGCGCGTGAAGCTCAAATCTCATCTTGTAGAAAAGCCGTGGGGGCGAACGCGTTTACCGGAAATTTTCGCGACAAGCTCCAGTCATCATCCTGTCGGCGAGATCTGGTTTCTTGGGGAGCGCGATTCGCCGCTTCTTGCCAAATATCTCTTCACTAGCGAAAACTTGTCGGTGCAAGTGCATCCCGACGATGCGCAGGCGAGGGCTCGGGGCTTCGCCCGAGGAAAGGCCGAATGCTGGTTCGTTCTCGATGCCGAGCCAGGCGCACGCATCGGCCTTGGGCTGCGCCATCAGATTTCCGCCGAGCATCTGCGGTGCGCTGCTCTCGACGGATCGTTGGAGCATCTGATCGACTGGCGGCCGGTGGCCCCGGGGGACTTCTATTTCGTTCCCCCGGGCACGGTTCACGCGATCGGCGCTGGAATCTCCTTGCTCGAGTTCCAGCAGAACTCCGATGTGACCTATCGTCTCTACGAATATGGGCGGCGACGCAGCCTGCATCTCGACGACGGCGTCGCCGTTGCCCAATGCGGTCGCTATCCGAACCATCTGTTCAAGAGGGTGGATTCGGCGACAGACGCGATTCTCGTCGATAATCCGTACTTCACGCTTCTACACAGCCACCGCGACGCCATGCAGGATCGCCAGCGCTGGATCTTGCCGCTCGACGGCCATGTCGTGGTCGATGGAGAGATCGGCCGTCCAGGCGAGTGCCTCCTCCTGGCCGAGCACCAGAGGCTCGATTCGGTAAACGGCCGCCTGCTGATCGGCGCCGCCCCACGTGCCAACCGCGCAGGGCTGGCGGCCTGAGCGAGGCGGTCCGTGCCGGCGCGACGCGGGATGAGGCCGGCACTGGGAACTTCAGACTGCTTCCTGCACCCGCGTCACCCCGGACTGCGCCAGCTGCTCGTCAAGTCTCTCGAGGAGCCGTCGGAGCGCTGACTCGTCCGCTGCTTCGGCCCGTCCTACCAGCACGTCCTGGGTATTCGAGGCCCGCAGCAGCCACCAGCCATCGGCGTTCCTGACTCGGGCGCCGTCCGTGCTGTCCACGTCGGCCCCTTCGGCGAACAGGCGCTCAAGGACTTCTTCGATGACAGCGAACTTGCGGGATTCGTCGACCTGGAAGCGCATTTCCGGTGTCGCGACCGTCTGCGGCATAGCGTCCTTGATCTCGGTCAGGCTGCGGCCCGACTGGGACACCGCCTCGATCAGCCGCACCGCGGCGTAAAGCGCGTCGTCGAAGCCGTACCAGCGGTGCTTGAAGAAGATGTGGCCGCTCATCTCCCCAGCCAGGGGCGCGCCAGTTTCCTTCATTTTGGATTTGATCAGGCTGTGGCCGGTCTTCCACATCAGCGGCTTGCCGCCGAGCTCGGCGACATGGTCGAACAAGGTCTGGCTCGCCTTGACGTCGGCAATGATCGTTTCACCGGGGCAGTCGCGCAGCACCGCCTCGGCCAGGACCATCATCAATTGATCGCCCCAGATCACCCGGCCCTTGCCGTCCACGGCACCGATGCGGTCGCCGTCGCCATCGAAGGCGATGCCGAAATCCAGGCTCTTGTCGGCGACCAGTTGCTTGAGATGGGTGAGATTTTTTTCGACCGTCGGGTCGGGATGATGATTGGGGAAGCTGCCGTCGACATCGGTGAAGATGGTGAAGTGCTGTCCTGGCAGGCGCTGGACCAGCATGTCGAGGATCGGCCCGGCGGCGCCGTTGCCTGCGTCCCAGCCGATGCGGAATTCGCCGCCGGTGAAGCCTTCGACCAGTCGGTCGACATAAGCGCCGCGCACGTCCACTTCCTCGACCGCTCCGCGCCCCTGCATCCAATCCCCTGCAGCGGCACGGGCCCCGAGCGCCTGGATTTCCTGACCGAAGATCGAGCGGCCCTTCAGCAGCATCTTGAAGCCATTGTAATCGGCGGGGTTGTGGCTTCCGGTCACCTGGATGCCGCCGTCGACATCGAGCTGGTAGGTAGCGAAGTAAAGCATCGGGCTTGGCCCCATGCCGATCATCACGGCGTCGAGGCCGGAGTCGGTCAGGCCGCGCACCAGCTGCGCTTCCAGCATCCCCGAATGGGTACGGCCATCGCGGCCGACGGCGATCCGCCGAGCCCTCTCTTCGCGGGCAAGGGCGCCGTAGGACCGGCCGAGCGCATAAGCGTCAGCCTCCGTCAGCGTGTCGCCGACGATCCCGCGGATGTCATATTCGCGCAAAACGGTGGAATTGAACTGGTGGGTCTTCAAACTGGCGAGCATGGTGCTGTCTTTTCCTTCTTGCGCATAACGCTTGACTGGCTTGCGGCTCTCGGCACTGACTAAGAAAACCTCATATAGCCCGGACCTGTTACCGCTAGTGGTAGTGGCGGCATTTCGGCCTCCTGCATCAAGGCTGGACCTTGTTGCCGTGGACAAGTCGTTGCGCAGGGGGAGGGTTCCGAACCGATGATTGGTCACATCATCCTTGCCGTCGCTACCCAGATGGTCATCGCCCGCGCTCTCCACAGCTGGGCCGCGGGGGCCGCAGTGGCTACGGCGTGGGCGGTCAGCCGGGAAATAACCCAGGCGGAGTATCGCTGGATCGAGCGGTTCGGCGAGGGCTTGCGCGCCAACATGCCGTGGTGGGGCGGGCTGGACTATCGCCTGTGGCAGCGCCTTGATCCGTGGCTCGACTGGCTTTTGCCATGTCTTGTAACGGTGGCGATCGCAATGCTGGTCAGGACCCGCGGCGCGCAAGAAGACCCTGCTGCGTTCGGCTGAGCGCGGCCGACAGGAGAATGGCTTTGGATCTGATCGGATTGTTTCTCGGCAAGCTGCTGACGCGAGGTCGCCTCCACCTGATTTTCGCGGACGGGACGCGCCGCTCCTTCGGTCCGGGCGGAGCGGAAGAAGTGACCGTCCGGCTTCACGACAAGCGGGTCGCGCTCGATATTGCGCGCGATCCGAAGCTGGCCTTTGCCGAGGCCTATATCGATGGCCGGCTGACGATCGAGCAGGGGGACATATCGCAACTGCTTGCCGTGGCGCTGGGCAACAATCGCTGGGAGGAAGGCGGTGGCGGGCGCAATGCCCTGGGCGGGAGGCGGCCGGGCCTCAAATCGCTGCTGATGCCGCTCGTCAAGTCGGTGCTGCGGCGCAATCCTCCCGCCAAGGCGCGGCAGAACGTCGCGCACCATTATGACCTTTCGGATCAATTGTACGAACTGTTCCTCGACCGGGACCGCCAATATAGCTGTGCCTATTTCACGGATCCGGCCAACAGCCTGGAACAGGCGCAGGACGACAAGAAAGCCCACATCGCCGCCAAGCTCTACCTCCGGCCCAGGCAGCGCGTGCTCGACATCGGCTGCGGGTGGGGCGGGACGGCGCTTTATCTCAACCGCGTCGCGGACGTCGATGTGCTCGGAGTCACTTTGTCCGAGGAGCAGCTCAAGGTCGCGCGCCGCCGGGCTGAGGAGGCGGGCGTTGCCGACCGGGTCAGGTTCGAGCTTGTGGATTACCGCTCGCTGACGGGAAGCTTCGACCGCATCGTCTCGATCGGCATGTTCGAGCATGTCGGCGCAGCCCATTATGACGAGTTTTTCGCGACCTGCCGCGACCTGCTCGCCCCGGACGGGGTCATGCTGCTCCACACGATCGGGCGGCTTGGTGCGGCGGCGCTCAACCCGGACCCGTTCATCGCCAAATATATCTTCCCGGGATACCATCTTCCGTCGCTCTCGCAGATGTTCGAGGCAAGCCAGAAGGTGCGGTTGATCGCCTCCGACGTGGAAACGCTGCGGCTTCACTATGCCTACACGCTGCGTCACTGGCTTGAGCGGACTCGCGCCGCCAAGTCGGAGATCGTCGCGCTGTACGACGAGCGCTTCTATCGTTTGTGGGAATTCTATCTCGCCGGGGCGATCATGCTGTTCGAAACCGGCACCGGCTGCAATTACCAGGTGCAATTCATTCGCGATCGCCACGCCTTGCCGATCACGCGGGACTATATGGCCGAAGCGGAGGAGCGCTATCGCTCCGCAGCCGCCTTACCGGGTCTCAGCGCAGTCGGTTGAGGCGGGCCTTCCGCACGGCTTCGGACCCTTGATTGCAGCCATTGCTGGATGTGCGCGGCAATGCGTTCGCCTGCGTGCCCGTCACCATAAGGGAACGCCGGCCGCATCATCCCTGCGCGGGCAACCGGGTCGGCGAGCAGCCTGCGGACCTCGCGGACAATCCTGTCCGTATCGGTGCCGACCAGGAGCATGTTGGCGGTTGCGAGCGCTTCCGGCCGTTCGGTCTTCTCGCGCAGCACCAGCAAGGGCACGCCGAGCGCGGGCGCCTCTTCCTGCACCCCGCCGGAATCGCTGAGCATCAAGTCGCACTCGCGCATCATCGCCAGAAGCACCGGATGGCTGCATGGCGGGTGCAAATTCACTTCGCGGAGATCGCCCAGCAAAAGGTGAAGAGTCGCGGCGACGTGGGCATTGGGGGGCAGCACCACATCGCTGCGGGAGACGCCCTCGACTGCAAGGATGCGCAATGCTGCAGCCACGCGGTGCATGCCGTAGCCCCAGCTCTCGCGCCTGTGACAGGTGACCAGCAGCCGTGGCAGTCCGCCGTCGTGCAGGCGCTGCGCGGGCAGCGATGCGCTCGCCTTGAGCAGAGCGTCGATGCCTGTGTTGCCGGTCACCAGGATTTCACCGGGCACGGCCTCGGCGCGCAGGTTCGCAGCGGCGAGATCGGTCGGAGCGAACAGCAGGTCGGCCCTGGCATCGATCGTTGTGCGATATTCCTCCTCAGGCCACGGCAGCGCGCGATCATGGCTGCGCAGCCCGGCTTCGACATGGGCGACCGGAATGCCCGCGGCGAAACTCGCGAGCGCGCCGCCAAGGGCGCTCGACGTGTCGCCCTGGACGATCAGCAGGTCGGTCGTGCCGAGCCGCCGTTCGAGCGCTTCGGCGACCAGCCGGACGTGCCTGTGCGGGTCAGGGACGCCGGCGCAGTGCAGGCTCTCGGCGACGAAGCCGGAGAGCCCGTGCTCGTGCAGATCGAGCTTCGAATGCTGGCCGGTCATAATCAGCGACGGCTCGAGCCCACGCGCGGCGAGTGCGTGGGCGACTGGAGCCAGTTTGATCGCTTCGGGCCTGGTGCCGATCACCAGCCTTATGTCGTGGGCGTGCAGCCTTCCCCCTACCTCGGCAGGAGCAATCTGCCTCCACTACGGAGACAAGGCAAGTCGGGGCGCCAACCCCCTCGGATCAGCGGAAATTGTCGGCGTAGGCCTGGATCTTGAGGCGCACGGGCGGGGCAGGGACGAGATGATACGCGAGTCCATGCCGCGTCGCGTAAGCGATCGCCGCTTCCTTGCTGTCGAACGTCATGCGGACCTGGGCATTGGTGTCGCCCGAACCGTTCCAGCCGGTCAGAGGGTCGGGGCGAAGCGGCTCGGAGCGCTCGAATTCCAGCAGCCAGCGGCCGGCATTGGCCTTGCCCGACTGGGTGGTCTTGCGCTCGAGCTCCGAGATGCGGGCGACGGTCATCGGCGCGAGGTGGCAAATGCCGGGCGGGAGATCAAGAGCTGCCACCCGCCCGCTTCGACCGCAGAGTCGGCGCGGCACCTGCCGGATCGTCTGGCCACGGATGTTTGGGGTAGCGGCCGCGCATCTCCTTGGCGACGTCGCGCCAGCTGCCTTTCCAGAAGCCGGGAAGGTCGCGGCTGGTCTGGATCGGCCGTCCCGCCGGGGACGTGATCGCCAGAGTCAGCGGCACTTTCCCGCCGGCGACCGTCGGGTGCGAAGCGAGGCCGAACAGCGCCTGCGCGCGGACCTCCAAAGTCGGGCCGCCGGGCGCGGCATAGTCGATCATGTGGCGGCTGCCTGCCGGGCTGACGAACTCCGGCGGCGCCAGCCGATCGATGCTGCGCGAGTGGTCGTGGCCGAGCAGCCGCTCCAGCGCCGACCGCAATGCGGAAGGCTCGATGTCGCGGAGGCGGCGCTTGTCTGCGAGCAGGGGTGGCAGCCATTCGTCGAGCCGCTCGTGCAGCATGTGATCGTCCAGGGCCGGGATCGCGGCATCGTGAAGCCGTGCGAAGGCGGCGCGGCTGCGAAGCTGCTCGGCGCCGGCGCTCCACGGCAGCAGCGCCAGGCCATGGTTGCGAACACCTTCGAGCAATGCGGATTCGATGGCGGGCTGGTCGGGGTCCCGGTCCGGCCCACTGGCGATGCGGATCGCGCCCAGCCGGCGCGAGCGGGTCGGCGTGACCGCGCCGGTCGAGGGGTCGAAGTCGGCCTCGTGGCGAGTCTCGACGCGCTCGGCGAACAGCGCGAGCACTGTTTCCTCCTCGATCGAAGCTGCCGAAAGGATTCGGGCGCCGGACGCGTGGCCGGCGACCTCGGCGACCGCTAGCCATTGGCTGCGCGCCAGGGGCGACGCGGGATCGAGGCGGAAGCCGCGGCCGCCGGCCGACTGCCAGCTTTCGCCCGAGGCGTCGCGGCGGCGGGAGAGGCGGTCGGGAAAGGCGAGGGCGACGCTTTCCGCGATCCTGCACTCGCGTGTCGCAGCGGGCGGGTGCCAGCGCCTGGCCATGCGCCTCGCCGCCTCGGCTCTCGGCGAACGGTCCGCCTGCCAGCGGCGATAACGAAGCTCGAGATCGGGGTCGTTGCCGCCGAGGCCCCGCTCGGTAAGCAAAGCCGCCGCCTCGGCTGCGGAATGGCCGAAGCCGCGGCGGCCGGCTTCGACCAGCATGTGCGCAAGGCGCGGCTCGAGCGGCAAAGCGGCAATGCGCCGGCCATGTTCGGTCATGCGCCCTTTCTCGTCGAGGGCCCATATGCTTTGCAGCCGCCGCCGCGCCTCTGCCAGCGCGGGGGCCGGCGGCGCATCGAGGAACGGCAGGCGGGTCGGGTCGGCCTCGCCCCACTGCAGGCAGGTCAGCAGCAGGCTCGACAGATCGGCTTCGAGGATTTCCGGCGGGTCGTGCGCCGGCAGCGCCGCAGTGCCGGCTTCCTCCCACAGGCGGATCGCGACGCCGGGCGCCTGGCGCGCGGCGCGGCCGGCGCGCTGGGTCACGGCAGCGCGGCTCGCGCGCTCGGTGACCAGGCGGGTGAGCCCGGCCCCGCGATCGTAGCGCGGCCGGCGCGCCAGGCCGCTGTCGACGACGATCCTCACGTCGTCGACGGTGACGCTGGTCTCGGCGATGCTGGTCGCCAGCACCAGCTTGCGGGTGCCGGGTGGCGGCGCGGCAAGCGCCAGCCGCTGCTCGCGCGGGTCGATGCCGCCGTGCAGCCGGTGCAGCACCACGCCCTCCGGAAGCGGGCCGATGGCCTCGGCGGTGCGCTCGATCTCGGCGACACCGGGCAGGAAGGCGAGCAGCGAGCCGGGGTGCTCGGCGAGCGCGCGGCGGCAGGCAGCGGCGACCTGCGGCTCGATGCGCGCCGCCGAGTCCCGGCCGAGGTGACGCAGCTCCAGTTCATGGCTCCGGCCCTGGCTCTCGATGCGCGGCGGTTCGCCGAGCAGCCGACCGAAGCGCGCCCCGTCAAGGGTCGCGGACATGGCGACCAGTCGCAGGTCCGGGCGCAGCGCCGCCGCGGCATCGAGCGCCAGCGCCAGCGCCAGGTCATTGTCGAGGCTGCGCTCGTGGACCTCGTCGAACAGCAATGCGGACACGCCGGCCAGCTCGGGATCCTTTTGCACTCGTGCCAGGAACACGCCGTGAGTCATGGCGACAACCCGGGTCCGCGGCCCCGTCCTACTGTCGAGGCGGGTCTGGTAGCCAATGGTCTGGCCGGCAGTTTCGCCGGCTTGTGCGGCCATATATTCTGCGGCGGCGCGCGCCGCGAGGCGGCGGGGGACCAGCAGCAGCACCTGGCCGCTGCACCAGGGCTCCGCAAGCAAAGCCGGTGCGACCACTGTGGTCTTGCCCGCTCCTGGCGGCGCGATCAGCAGTGCGCGGGTGCCGGAGCGCAGCGCCGCCAGCAGATCGTCGAGAACGTCGAAGATCGGCAGGCTCATCGCTCAGCCTTGCGCGGATGCGCGGTCAATAAGCGCGGGCGACGGCGAACTCGGCGGCCTCGACCAGCGCCGACTTGGCCTTGCCCGACGGGAATGAGGCCAGTGCATCGATGGCGCGGCGGCCATAGTGGCGGGCGCGCTCGATGGTTTCCGCCAAAGCGTCCGTCGCGCCTAGCAGTCTGATCGCCTGCGCGAGATCATCGTCCGTCACACGCTCGCCCGAGATCGCCGCCTTCCAGAAGGCGCGGTCTTCGGCCGAGCCGCGGCTGTAGGCGAGGATCACGGGAAGGGTCATCTTGCCGTCCCGGAAATCGTCGCCGACGCCCTTGCCCATGGTCTTGGCATCCGATGAATAATCGATCACGTCGTCGCTGAGCTGGAAGGCAATGCCAAGGTTGCGCCCGTAGCGCTCGAGCGCCAGCTCGGCGTCCTCGCCCGCCTCCGCCACGACCGGCGCGATGCGGCACGCGGCGGCGAACAAAGCCGCGGTCTTGGCGCCGATGATGTCGAGATATTGCTCCTCGCCGGTGTCGATCTGGCGCTGCGCGGTCAGCTGCTCGACCTCGCCCTCGGCGATCACCGCCGATGCGTGGCTGAGGATCTTGAGCACCTTCAGCGAGCCGTCCTCGACCATCAGTTCGAAGGCGCGGCTGAACAGGAAATCGCCGACCAGAACGCTGGCGGAATTGCCCCAGATGAGGTTGGCGGTGCGCTTGCCGCGCCTCAAACCCGAGCCGTCGACGACGTCGTCGTGGAGCAGCGTCGCGGTATGGATGAACTCGACGGCGGCGGCCAGCTTGTGGTGTCGGGTTCCCGGGTAGGAGAGCAGGCTGGCAGCGGCCAGGGTCAGCATCGGCCGCATGCGCTTGCCGCCACCGGCGATCAGATGCCCCGCCAGTTCCGGGATCAATGCCACCTTTGAAAGCATGCGGTCCAGGATCACGCCGTTGACGCCGTTCATGTCGCCGGCAGTGAGCGCGATCAGCGGCTGGAGGGACGGCTCTCGCGGCGGGTGGAGCGGGAAGACGGTGGCAGTCACGGGAGCGCAGGTAGGCCGCTACGCCGGCGCCGGCAAGGCGCGCAGCCTAGCCGGCGGGGAGCGTCAGCCGGGCGAGCAGGCCGCCGAGGTCCTCGCTTTCCTCGAGCGTCACGCGGCCACCGTAGATTTCCGCGACGTCGCGGACGATGGCCAGGCCGAGGCCGGTGCCGGGCTTGCCGGTGGTGTCCAGCCGTTTGCCGCGGGTGAACAAATCGGTTCGTAACGCCTCGGGAATGCCGGGTCCGTCATCCTCGATCAGGATGTCGACCATGCCGTCGGCGGGACGCTCGACGGTGACGAACACCCGGCCATTGCCATATTTGGCGGCATTCTCGACCAGATTGCCCAGCATCTCGTCCAGGTCCTGGCGCTCGATGCGGACCTCGGCGTGCCGGTCGCCGGTCGCGTCGATGGTGACCTGCTCATACAGGCGATCGACGGCGCGCTGCACCGCCTCGACGCTTTCCCAGACATTGGCGCGGGCCTGGGCCGAGGCACGGCGGCCGATGGCGCGGGCGCGGGCGAGATGATGGTCGACCTGGCGGCGCATCACCTGCGCCTCGCGGCAGACGGTGTCGGCGAGATCGGGTGCGCGCGCAGTCGCGGCGTTGGTGATGACGGTGAGCGGAGTCTTGAGCGCGTGGGCAAGGTTGCCGGCATGGCGCCGCGCCTCTTCCGCCTGCTCCTCGCTATGCGCGAGCAATTGGTTGATCTCCTCGGTCAGCGGCTGGATCTCGCCCGGAAAGTCCTGGCCGATACGTGTATCGGCGCCTGAGCGGATGCCCGCCACCTCCCGCCGCACGCGGCGCAGCGGCCACAGCCCGTAGACCGTCTGCAGCGCGGCCAGGACGAGGAGACCGACGCCGAGCACCGTGAAGCTCCAGAACAAAGTCGAGCGCAGCTGCCGGATCTGCTCGTCGATGAGGTCGCGCGACTGGGCGACCTGGAAGCGCCAGCGAATGTCGGAGCCGGGCAGAATGGCGTCCCGCTCGACGATCCGCAGCGGCTCGCCGGCGAATTCGTAGCTGTCGTAGGTATGGACCTTCTCGTCGTCGTGGAGGCTCTGGACGCGCAGCCGCCGGTCCCACAGCGAGCGCGACGGAAAGGTGTCGGCGCCGGCGCCGCTGATCTGGAAATAGACGCCCGAATAAGGCTCGATGAACCTTTGGTCCGCGGGCGGGCGATTGAAGCGGACCTCGCCGTCGGGTCCGATCTCCGAGGCCGCAATCATCGAGTTGAGGACGAGTTCGAGCTGGCTGTCGAAATTGCGCTCGATGGAGCTGGTCAGCACCCGGTCAAGCGCAAAGCCGCCGGCGAGCAGCAGCAGGCTGATCCACAGCGCTGCCACCACGATCATGCGCCGGGTCAGCGATCCCGTGCCGCGGGGCCTCGTCTCCGGCGGCCCGGCCGCCTCTAGCCCGGCCGCCGCCTTGGGGGCGGCGTGACGGTTCAAGCCGGCGTGTCCTCCAGGCTGTAGCCGAGGCCGCGGATGGTGGTGATGACGTCGGCGCCAAGCTTCTTGCGGATGCGGGTGACGAATACCTCGATGGTGTTCGAATCGCGATCGAAGTCCTGGTCGTAGATATGCTCGATAAGCTCGGTGCGGCTGACCACCTTGCCCTTGTGGTGCATCAGATACGACAGGAGCTTGTACTCCTGGGCAGTGAGCTTGACCGGCTCACCGGCCTTGGTGACCTTGCCCGAGCGCGTGTCGAGGCGGATGTCGCCGGCGATCAACTCGGACGAGGCATTGCCCGAAGCGCGGCGGATCAGAGCGCGCAGGCGGGCGATCAGCTCTTCGGTCTGGAACGGCTTGGCCAGATAATCGTCGGCGCCGGCATCGAGCCCGGCCACCTTGTCGGACCAGCTGTCCCGGGCGGTCAGCACCAGCACCGGCATCCGCCGGCCTTCCTTGCGCCAGCGGTCGAGCACCGTCAGCCCGTCGATTTCCGGAAGGCCGAGGTCAAGGATTACCGCGTCGTAGCTTTCCGTCGATCCGAGGTAGTGCCCGTCCTCGCCATCAGTGGCCAGGTCGACGGCGTAACCGGCGCCTTCCAGCGTCGAGCGCAGCTGGCGCCCGAGATTAGGTTCGTCCTCGACGATCAAAACGCGCATGAAATCGGCCTCCTGGCTGTCCAAACACGTGCAAAGCTGAACGGTTGCTTGAACGCAATGAACTGCGCAAGCCCAGGGGCCTCTTGAGACGGCTAACGCTGGGAGCGGCGGATGATGCGGCCGGTGGCGGCGTCGACGTCGACCCAGATGACCCGGCCGCCGCGCATGAACTTCAGCCGGTAGGTCTCACCGTCGAATTCAGGCCCCAGATAGTCGGCGCCGCCCATGAACGGCATGACCCGACGCTCGATCTTGGGGAGGGGCATCGAACGGCCCTCGCGCGCCGCCTCGAACGCCTTGTCCTGGTCGCGCGGCGGGTCGGCCAGTGCGGGACTGGCAAAGAGGCCGGCCGACAGAGCGGCGGCAACAAGGGCGGGGAACAGGCGCATGGCGAATCTCTTGAGGAGGGCTTCTAACACAAGGCATTGAATGCGCTATGAATGGCAAGGTCAGGCGCGGCACAGGCTTGGCACGGCGGGGCTCCGCCACCTAAAGGCCGCGCCATGGCAGCGCCGATCCTCAGTTACGAAGACCTCGGCCTGGTGCAGGGCGAAGGCTGGCTGTTCCGCGGCCTCGACGTGCATGTCGGCGCCCGCGACCGGCTTGCGCTCATCGGCCGGAACGGCGCCGGCAAGACGACCCTGCTCAAGTGCCTGGCGGCACTGATCGAGACTGACGAGGGACGGCGGACGATCGTTCCTGGCACTCGCGTCGTTCTGCTCGAGCAGGATCCGAAGATGGACGGCCATCAGACGCTCGGCGACTGGGTGCTCGCCGGCGAGGACGCTCCGGCCGCGCACGAGGCGGCGGCGATCGCCGGCCAGCTCGGCGCCGACCTCAGCCGCGAGGTGGCGACGGCGAGCGGCGGCGAGCGCAGGCGGGCGGCCATCACCCGGGCGCTGGCGCAGCAGCCGCAGGTGCTGCTGCTCGACGAGCCGACCAATCACCTCGACCTTGCGGCGATCGAGTGGCTCGAGGACTGGCTGAAGCGCTTCAGCGGCGCGTTCATCGTCATCAGCCACGACCGCACCTTCCTGGCGCGTCTGACCAGGAGCTGCCTGTGGCTGGACCGCGGAGCGCTCCGCCGCGCCGAAATTGGCTTTGGCGGGTTCGAGGCCTGGACGGAGCGCGTCTACGAGGAGGAGGCGCGCGCGGCCGAGAAGCTGGACGCCAAGCTCAAGCTGGAGCTGCACTGGCTGCAGCGGGGGGTCACCGCCCGCCGTCGCCGTAACCAGGGACGGCTCGCCAAGCTGCACGAGATGCGCGCGCAGCGCGCGGCGATGCTCGGCACCGCCGGCGCTGCCAAGCTCGCGCTCGCCAAGGACGACGTGCGCTCAAAGACGGTGATCGACGCCGAGCATGTCACGAAGCAGTTCGGCGAGCGGGTGATCATCCGTGACTTCAGCCTGCGCGTGCAGCGCGGCGACCGGATCGGCATCGTCGGGGCAAACGGCGCGGGCAAGACGACCTTGCTGCGGCTCCTGACGGGGGAGCTGGAGCCCGACACCGGCAAGGTCACGCGGGCCCGGACGCTGACTGGCATCGTCATCGACCAGCAGCGCAAGCTGATGGAGCCGCACAGGAAGGTCCGCGATGTGCTGGCCGACGGCGGCGACTGGATCAATGTCCGCGGGCACAAGAAGCACATCAAGGGCTATCTCAAGGAGTTCCTGTTCTCGCCCGAACTCACCGAAGCGCCGGTCGGTTCGCTGTCCGGCGGCGAGCGGTCGCGGCTGCTGCTGGCGCGCGAGTTTGCTCGCGAGGCCAATTTGCTGGTCCTCGACGAGCCGACCAACGATCTCGATCTGGAGACGCTCGACCTGCTGCAGGAAGTCATCGCCGATTACGACGGCACGGTGATGATCGTCAGCCACGACCGCGATTTTCTTGATCGTACGGTGACGATCACGCTTGGCCTCGACGGCTCCGGCAAGGTGGACGTGGTCGCCGGCGGTTACGAGGATTGGGCAAGGCGGCGGCCGTCCTCTCCCGCCGGGGGGCGCGATGCGCGGCCAGCCGCGGCTGCGCGACCGGACAGGTCGACGGCCTCGACGTCTTCCGGCAGCCGCGGAAGATTGAGCTACAAGGATCAACGCGACCTCGACCGCTTGCCTGCTGAAATCGATCGGATCGAGGCTGAGATCGACGCTTGCGAGACTGCTCTGCACGATCCGAGCCTTTACACGCGCGATCCTGCGCGCTTCGCCGAATTGAGCAGGCGGATATCGGAACTCCGCAACGAAAAGGACGCCGCCGAGCATCGCTGGCTGGAGGTCGCGGAGATGGCGGAGACGCTTGCGCGCTGATCGGCCAGGCGCAGCAACGATCCCTTAACCTTCTTGGCCGCAGCATGAGCGTTGGTACGAGGAGGGACTCATGGGTCGCCTGATTTCACTGCTGAAGGACCGGCACGGAGCCACCGCGATAGAATATGCGCTGGTCGCGTCCCTGATCTCCATCGTCGCGATCGGCGCCATGGCAGCGCTCGGCACCAATATGACCAGCATGTACGACAACGTGTCGACGGCAATCCGCTGATCGCCTGAGGCTGCACGCGACCGTTTGCGACTCCGGAAAAACCGCTGTGCGGCGCGACCAGCACGCTCAGGCGGTCAGGCGGTACTGCCTGAGCAAGTCGTAGAGCGTCGGGCGGCTGATGCCGAGCAACTTCGCCGCCCCCGAGATATTATTGTCGGTGCGGCTCATCGCCTGGCGGATGGCGCGCCGGTCTGCGATCTCGCGCGCTGCCCGCAGGTTGATCAGCGGCGCGCTGGCCTCCGTGCGTGCCGGCAGGTCGAGATCCTCGGCGGAAAGGGTGCGCCCGTCGGCCATGATCACCGCGCGCTTGATGCGATTTTCCAGCTCGCGAACATTGCCTGGCCACAGGTAGGCGTCGATGGCGGCCGTTGCGTCGGCGCCAAGGCCCTGGACCTTTGGGTTGAGCTCGCGCGCGAAGCGGTTGGTGAAGTGCCGCGCGAGCAGCACCGCATCGCCGGCGCGTTCCGACAGGCCGGGGATTTTCACGACGATCTCGGCAAGCCGATAGTAAAGGTCGTCGCGGAAGCGGCCGTCGCCGATCATCGCCTCGAGGTCCTGGTGGGTCGCGCAGACGATGCGGGTGTCCACCGCGATCGGCTGGCGCCCGCCGATGCGCTCGATCACGCGCTCCTGGAGGAAGCGCAGCAGCTTGACCTGCAGCGGCAGCGGAATGTCGCCGACCTCGTCGAGGAACAAGGTGCCGCCTTGGGCGAGCTCGATCTTGCCCGGCACGGTCTTGACCGCGCCGGTGAAGGCGCCGCGCTCATAGCCGAACAGCTCGGCCTCGAGCAGGTTTTCCGGGATCGCCGCGCAGTTGATGGCGACGAACGCACCCTTCTTGCGCGGGCTGCGGTCATGTACAGCGCGCGCGAGCAATTCCTTGCCGGTCCCGCTGGCGCCAAGCAGCATCACCGAGACGTCGGCACCGGCCACCCGCTCGATGGTTCGGGCGACCTTCAGCATCTCGGGCGCTCCGGTGATGATGGCGCCAAGCACGGCGTCACTGCCGTGTGCCTCGAGCCGCCGGTTCTCGGCCTCGATCGCGTGCAGGTGGAAGGCGCGGGCCACGATCAGCCCGAGATCGTCAATGTCGACCGGCTTGCGGTAGAAGTCGTAGGCGCCCAGCGCGATCGCCTTGAGCGCGCTCTCACGGGCACCGTGCCCCGACGCGACGATGATCTTGGCGTCCGGCTTGATCGCGAGGATTTCCGTCAGGGCGGCGAAACCTTCGTCGGTGCCGTCCGGATCGGGCGGCAGGCCGAGGTCGAGCGTGATCACCGCCGGCTCGTGCGTGCGCACCGCCTCGACGGCCGCGGTGCGGTCGCCCGCCGTAACCACGCGATAGCCCTCATACGCCCATTTGAGCTGTCGCTGCAGGCCTTCGTCGTCCTCGACGACGAGCAGGATCGGGAGGTCGCCGTGGTCGGTCATGCGCGTTTCCTGGTCTCGCCCGCTGCCTCGGCGGCAGCGAGCATTATGGTGAAGCTGGTGCCCTGGCCCGGGCGGCTGTCGACGGTGAGGCGGCCGCCCATGCCGGTAATCAGCGATCGCGCTTCGAACGAGCCGATGCCGAAACCTCCGTCCTTGGTTGATGCGAAAGGCTGGAACAGCCGGTTGCGGACGAAGTCGCCGTCCATGCCGCAGCCCTTGTCGGTGATGATGATCTCGACCTTGCCGCTGCGTGCGGCGACCCGGACGGTCACGGGTTCGTGGGGATCGCTGGCCTCGATCGCGTTCTGCAGCAGGTGCCCGAACGCTTCTTCGAGGGCAGCGGCGTCGGCTAGCGCCCACAGCCCCGCGTCCCCGAGCAGCCGGACGTCGTGGGCGCGGCGCTTGGCAGCGATCACGGCCGACAGGACGGGTCGCACCGGCTGCGGCTCCGGGCGCTGGACACGGTGACTAGCCTGGGGCGACAGCCGCGCCAGAAGGTCGTTCATCTTGCCCACCGAACTCTTGAGTGTGGCCACCATGTCGGCGCGAAATTCGGCATTGTCGGCATGGCGCTCGGCATTGCGGGAGAGCAGCGACAGCTGGCTGACCAGGTTCTTGATGTCGTGCAGGATGAAGGCGAAGCGGCGGTTGAATTCCTCGAAGCGCTGGGCGTTCGACAGCGCTTCCTGGCCGTGCGCTTCGGCCAGCGAGCTTGCCGCCTGGCGGCCGGCGGTGCGCAACAGGTCGTAATCTTCCCAGTCGAGCGGCCGCCGGTATTCAGGCGCGCCGAGCAGGGCGATGCCGACCAGCCGGTCATGATGGATCAACGGGATGCCGGCCCACAGTCGAAGGTCGGCGACCAGCCAGTCTGGCAGTGACAGGCTGAGGTCCGCGGCGCTGCCGACACCATGGCGATAGGCGTCGAGGTCGAGGATCCGGCCGCGCCCCTCGACCTTGCGCCAGAAGGCCGCGCTCGCCTCGAGTTCGGCGGCAAGCGGAATGCGCCCCTGCCAGTTCCAGCTTGCCGCGGTGACCACAGTGCCTGTCTCGTCGCGCTCCAGCAGCAGCCCGCTCGGCGCGTCGAGTATGTCGCCGAATGCCTTGAGGATGCGCTCGCCCAGTGGCGGCGCACCGGGGCCGCTATTGCCGAGCGTGGCGGTGAAGCGCAGCCATTCGGTGCGATAGTCATAGCGGTGCTCGAACAGATGCTTGGCGATGGTTACCTTCGCCCAGCTGCGCGCGCGCGGGCTCGGCAGCAGGATCATCGCGGCGAGTGTCATCACCGTCAGCACGCCGACCAGCAATATGCCCAGCCAGTCCTGCCCCGTTTCGCGCAAGGCGGTGGCGAGGATCGCCATCACGGCGAAATAGCCGCAGATCGCGAGCAGAGACAAAGACTGGAAGCTGGCGGCCCGCGACAGGCGGATCCGCCAGCCTTCCTCGCGCCGCGCCCCGAGCGCGAACAGGGGGCCGGTGAGCGCGACCGCGAGCCCGCGCCAGTCGAAGAGCGCCGAAGCGCCCGAGGCCTCCAGATAGGCTAGCGTGTAGAGGTTGAGGTCGTAGGCCCAGAGCAAGGCCAGCCCGAGCATCGCAAAGCGGATGTTCGAGCGGCTGGCCGGGGCAGCCTGGCCGTAGAGGTTGTGGACCAGGACCAGCGCTCCGGCGGCAGCGGTGATGCGCAGCAGCAAGGCCGTGTCGACCACCGCTCCGCTATGGACCCCGGCGGCGAGCGCATCGGCGATGAACTGCATCCCGATCACCGCGGCGACGGCGGCGTAGACCAGGCGGACGCCGTGCTGTCGCTCGTTGCTGCTGACCGACAGATGGTAGAGCAGGCCCACCCAGACGAGGTTGCGGGCGGTCTCGGCGAGCCGGGCCAGCGTGTCGCCGGGCGCGACCGCGTTTAGCCACGCCCAGCAGGCAGTCACCGCAAATGCCGCGAGCAGCATGCGCTGGCCCGGGTTGCGGGCGCCGGCGCCGAGCCGCCAGACGACCAAAGCGGCGAACATCGCGGCCGCCAGCGCGTGGCTCCAGAAGGCGATCAGCGCCGCCATGGCCGCGCCTTTGTAAGCCGATCCGACATTTCACCACTGTCGGAGAAATTTACAAAGAAGTGGTGAACGCGCCTGGGCGGTTTGCTCAGCTCTTCTTCAGCACATCGAGCGCGGCGAGCGTCAGCGCCTCGGTCGCGGTGGCGACGACGGCTTCGGCGTCGGGCGCCCAGAACGGGCTGTGCAGCGAGGGCAGCTTCTGGGCATCGCCGCCGGCCGCCTTCCATTTGTCGAGCGGCGTTCCGCCGACCCAGAAGATCAGGCTCTCGATCGACTTGTCGGCCAGCCAGAAGCGGCTGAAGTCCTCGCCGCCCATCACCGCCGGAGTCTTGATCGCCCGTTCCGGCCCGAAGCGCTGCGTGAACAATGCCAGCGCCCGGTTGGAGAATTTCTCCGTATTGAAGGTGGCGGGCGTGTACTCGGCCTCACGGATGGTGACCACCGGCATGCGGTCGTCGGGCATCCCGGCGGCTATCGCCTCCCCGCGGGCGATGCGCTTGATGCCGTCGAGCAGCAGCTTGCGGACTTCCGGCGTGTAGCTGCGCACAGTCAGCTGCAGCTTGGCCTCGTCGGAGATGATGTTGTGCTTGGCACCGGCCTGGAAGCTGCCGACGGTGACCACCGCCGGATTGGCCGGGTCGTTTTCGCGGCTGACCAGCGTCTGCAGCGTGGTGACGATCCGCGAGGCGAGGACAATGGGGTCCTTCGTCGTGTGCGGATAGGCCCCATGGCCGCCAAGGCCGCGTACGGTGATGTCGACGCTGTCGACATTGGCGAGCGCATAGCCGGGAGTGATTCCGATCACGCCCGCCGGCAGCGCCGCGGCGTCGTGGAAGGCGAGCACGTGGCCGGGCTTGGGGAAGCGCGTGTAGAGCCCGTCGTCGAGCATGGCCTTGGCGCCCTCGCCGGTCTCCTCGCCCGGCTGCAGGATCATCACCAATGTGCCCGACCATTGGTCCTTCATCGCCGCGAGCCGGCGCGCGGCGCCGACCCACGCGGCCATGTGCGTGTCGTGGCCGCAGGCGTGCATGACGCCGGTCTCGACGCCGGAGCGGGCGACGGCGCGCACCTTCGAAGCGTAGGGGAGGCCGGTCTGCTCGACCACCGGAAGCCCGTCCATGTCGGCGCGCAGCATCAGCACCGGCCCGGGGCCGTTCTTAATCACCGCAACGACGCCGGTCTTGCCGACCTTCTCGGTGACGGTGAAGCCGAGCTTGCGCACCTCGGCGGCGAGCTTGGCCGGGGTGCGGGTCTCCTGCATCGACAGCTCAGGGTGCGCGTGGAGATCGCGGTAGAGCGCCATCAGCTGCGGCATGTCGGCGCGGACGGCTTCGGTCAGGGTCGCAGCCGGTGCGGCGGTAGCGGACATGGCGGCGGCAAGAACCATAAATCTGATCAATTTTCCACTCCTCAGCCTGCAGGCACCAGCTCGAGCACGTCGATCTGCGACTCATAATGAGGCCGCGGCATGATCAGCCGCCAGCGCCCGGGTCCGATGCGCTCGACGAAACCGGCAAGGTCGCGCTCGCGGTCGCGGCCATATTGCATTGCCCGGGCCTCGTCCCCGAGCACCAGCGTGCCCAGGAATATCTGCCGCAGGGAATCGCCTGGGAAGATCAGGCCCACCTGGCGCTGCGAGCCGCTGAGCTTGGCAAAGCCCTGCAGCTCGCGCTCCTGGCGAACGCGGCAGGCGAACGGAGGATAAGCGACATAATCCAGCCCCCCCGCCGACTTGGCTCCGAGCTTGATCATCCGGCAGCGATAGGCGCCGTTTGGGATCGCCGCTCCCGGCAGGGCAGCGTCGGGCTCGAGCAATGCGCCCTCGCGGGCGATCTCCGCGGCGCGGCCGGAGGCCCTTGCCGCACGCAGGCCCGAGGTGAAGGCGCTGCGCCAGTCGCGCAGCCGCTCGCGGTCATATCTTGTCGCGACCGCTCGCCAGTCGCTCGACTGGGGTTCGATCACGGCGCTGCCCGCCCTCATGGCTCCGCAGGCGGACAGCAGCGCCGCAAGGACTGGAACGAGCAGGACGCGCATTGCGGCGAGCCTAGGCCGCCGTCCAGCCGCCGTCCATGCTCAGGTTGGCACCGGTGATCGACCCGGCCTCGTCGCGGCACAGGAACAAAGCCAGGGCCGCGACCTCCTCGGGCGTGACAAAGCGCTTGGTTGGCTGGGCGGCGAGCAGCACGTCGTTCATCACCTGCTCGCGGGTCAGGCCCCGCGCCTTCATGGTGTCGGGAATCTGGTTCTCGACGAGCGGAGTCCAGACATAGCCCGGCGAGATGCAGTTGACCGTAACGCCGTCGCGCGCGGCCTCCAGCGCCACCGTCTTGGTGAAGCCGGCGACACCATGCTTGGCAGCCACATAGGCCGACTTGTTGGGGCTTGCGACGAGGCTGTGCGCGGACGCGGTGTTGATGATCCGGCCCCAGCCGCGCTGCCGCATCGCGGGCAGCGCCAGGCGAGTGGTGTGGAACACTGCCGAGAGGTTGACCGCGATCAGG
>DATLFV010000032.1:0-12735 GCA_035540875.1 Sphingomicrobium sp.
GCGTTCACCGGCCGGGCGGCGGTGCTCGCGCAGCTGGTCGGCCGCTGGGCGGCTTTTTCGAAGGACGGCGACATGGTCGGCGGCGACCTGCCGGGCTGGCTGCCGAGCCTGTTCCGCCGCGCCGGCGCGACCGCGCTCACCGACCGGCGCGGCGAATGCGTCTATGCCGGCTGCCCGCACTATCGCCGCTGCTTCATCGAGCGGGCGGAGCGCGCCGGGCGCGAGGCCGATATCGTCATCGCCAACCATGCCCTCGTGATGATCAACGCTGCGCGCGCCCGTGAGAGCGCGCCGCGGCGAATCCTGTTCGACGAGGGGCACCATCTGTTCGAAGCCGCGGATTCGACGTTCGCGGTGGCGTTCGGCGGCCAGGAAGCGATCGAGATGCGCCGCTGGATCGTTGGCCCCGAGGGCAAGTCGCGCGGCCGGCGGCGCGGACTGGCGGCGCGGCTGATGGACGTCGCCTCCTACGACGAGGAGGGGGCGCAGGCGCTCGATGCGGCGGTCGAAGCCGCGCGCGCGCTGCCGTCCGACGGCTGGTTGCAGCGGCTCGGCGAGGGTGCCCCGTTCGGCGCCGTGGAGGCCCTGCTCGCCGAGGTGCGGGGCATGGTCTACGCCCGCGCCAAGGCGCAGGAGGCCGGCTATGGGCTCGAGACCGAGCTCGCGGAGCCGGACGGGGCGCTGGTCGCTGCGGCGGCGGCGGCGCTGGAATCGCTCGAGGCCCTGCAGAAGCCGCTCGCCGCTTTGTCGCGCCGGCTGGAGGCGGTGCTCGAGGATGCGCCCGACTGGCTCGACGCGCAGGCGCGGGCGCGGGTCGAGGGGGCGATCAACGGCCTCGGCTGGCGCCGCGACACGCTCGCCGCCTGGATCGCCTTGCTCGCGCGGATCGGCGGCAGCGCCGATCCCGACTTCGTCGACTGGCTCGCGATCGAGCGGGTCGAGGGCCGCGAATATGACGTCGCGATCCACCGCCGCTGGCTCGACCCGACGCGGCCGCTCGCCCGCGCGGTGCTGGCGCCCGCGGACGGCGTGCTGGTCACCTCGGCGACCCTGAGCGGCGGCGGCGACTGGTCGGCGGCCGAGGCGCGGACCGGCGCATTGCATCTGCCGCGCGCCGCCGATCGGTTCGAGGCGCCGAGTCCGTTCGACTATGGCGCCTGCGCGCAAGTGCTGATCGTTACCGACGTGAGGCAGGGCGACATTGCCGCCCTCGCCGGTGCGTACGGGCGGTTGATCGAGGCGGCGGGCGGCGGCACGCTGGGCCTGTTCACGGCCGTCCAGCGGCTGCGCGCCGTCCACGCGCGGATTGCCGACCGGCTGGCGCGCGCCGGCCTGCCGCTGCTCGCCCAGCATGTCGATCCGATCGATGCGGGCACGCTGGTGGATATTTTCCGGGACGACCGGCGCGCATCCCTGCTCGGCACCGACGCGCTGCGCGACGGAGTCGACGTGCCCGGCGAATCGCTGCGGCTGGTGGTGATGGAGCGGGTGCCATGGCCGCGGCCGACGGTGCTGCACGCGGCGCGCCGCATGGCCGGCGGCGGCAGCGCTTATGACGACCGGGTGGTCCGCGCCCGCCTTGCCCAGGCGTTCGGCCGGCTGATCCGGCGGCAAGGGGACTGCGGCACGTTCGTCATATTGTCGGCGGCCATGCCGTCGCGGCTGCTGAGCGCCTTCCCCCCAGGCGTTCCGATCAGCCGGGTGCCGCTCGACGAGGCGATTCGCCGCGCCGGCTCCGGCGGACATTTCCAGGCCTCGCCGGTCGCCGCTGACGCGCCCGCGCCGTGAAGACCTTGTTCCTGCTGCGCCATGCCGAGTCGAGCCGGGACGATCCCGCCCTCGCGGATTTCGACCGGCCGCTCAACGCGCGCGGCCGCGATGACGCGCTGCGGGTCGGGCGCGCGCTGGCGCAGCTCCCGATCGGCTTCGACCGTATCCTGGCCAGCCCGGCGCGGCGGGTCGTCGAAACGCTGGAGCAGCTCGCCGCCGGCTACGGCCAACCTCTTGAGCCGACCTACGAAGCGGGCCTGTACCAAGCGACTGCTGCCAGCCTGATCGATTTGGCCCGATCCTGCGCCCGAGACGCCGACAGCCTGCTGCTGGTCGGTCACAATCCGGCGATTCACGAACTGGCCCTCGGCCTCACCGGCGATGAACGCCTTTGCGCCGATTATCCGACCGCTGCTTTGGCCGAGATCCTGCTGCACGGCCGCAATTGGAGCGAGCTCGACAATGGCGGAAAGCTTGGCCGCTTCATCCGGCCGCGCGACTTCGCCTAGGCGTCGAGCGCCGACGCCAGCCGGTCGCGCAGGGCAATCAGTCGCCCGACCGCGACCACCGACCCCTGGGCGGCCGGAGCGGTCGCGGGCGGCGGCAGCGGCGGTGGCGGCGGTGCGGCCGCGGTGCCGCCCTCCGCGCGCGAGCGCAGCAGCTGCTGGACGCCTCGCACCGTATAGCCTTCCTGGTTGAGCAGCCGGTTGATGCGACGCGCGAGGTCGACGTCGGCCGGGCGATAGTAGCGGCGGTTGCCGGCGCGCTGCAGCGGCCTCAATTGCGGGAACTTGGTTTCCCAGTAACGCAGGATGTGCTGGGCGACCCCCAGCTCCTGCGACAGTTCGCCGATCGTCCTGAAAGCGCCCGGTGCCTTTTCGCCGGTCGCCATCCGCTTACTTCGCGATTCGCTCGCGCATGATCTGGCTGGCGCGGAAGGTCATCACGCGGCGCGGCGCGATCGGCACTTCGACCCCGGTCTTGGGGTTGCGGCCGATGCGCTCGCCCTTGTCGCGCAGGATGAAGGTGCCGAAGCCGGAGATCTTCACATTCTTGCCCTCGGCAAGCGCCGCGCACATGTGGAACAGCACGCGCTCGACGACGCTCGCGGATTCGGCGCGCGACAGGCCCAGCTTGGTGTGGACGGTGTCCGCCAAATCGGCTCGGGTCAGCGTCCCGGCTACCGCCGCGTCCTTACCCAGTCGTGCAATGCCAAGATCGGCCATCTTCTTCTCCCGCCCCTTCGGCGTTGTCCCGCCGCGGAATCCAACATCCGTAATGCAAAAGCCCCGTGTCGGCAATCTGACACTGAGCAAATTGTACAAGGATTTCCTCAGTATCTGAGCGCTGCCGCCCCCCAAGTAAACCCACCGCCCATGGCTTCGAGAACAACGAGGTCGCCGCGCTTGATGCGCCCGTCGCGCACGGCGGCGTCAAAGGCCAGCGGAACCGATGCCGCGGAAGTGTTCGCATGCTGGTCGACGGTGACCACCACCTTCTCCGCCGGCAGGCCGAGCTTGCGCGCGGTGGCATCGAGGATGCGGGCATTGGCCTGGTGCGGCACAACCCAGTCGACGTCGCCGGTGGTCAGGCCCGCCGCGCCAAGCACCTCGCCGAGCACGTCGGCAAGATTGACGACGGCGTGACGGAACACTTCGCGCCCCTTCATCCGGAGCTTGCCGACGGTGCCGGTGGTCGACACGCCGCCGTCGACGAACAGCAGATCGTTGTGGCGGCCGTCGGCGTGAAGCTTGGTCGCCAGCACGCCGGCTTCGCCCTCCTCGGCGGAGAGCACCAGGGCGCCGGCGCCGTCGCCGAACAGCACGCAGGTCGCGCGGTCTTCCCAGTCGAGGATGCGGCTGAAGGTCTCGGCGCCGATCACCAGCGCGTGGCTGGCGCTGCCCGACCGGATCATCGAATCGGCGACCGTCAGCGCGTAGAGAAAGCCCGTGCACACGGCGTGGACGTCAAAGGCGACGCAATCGTCGATGCCCAGCGCCGCCTGCACCTTGGTGGCGGACGACGGGAAGGTCTGGTCGGGCGTCGCGGTGGCAAGGACGATGAGCTCGATCGATCCGGCGTCGATGCCGGCATGCTCGAGCGCCCTGCGCGCGGCGTCCGTGGCCAGGCTGGCGGTGGTCTCGCCGTCCCCGGCGACATAGCGGCTCTTGATGCCGGTGCGCTCGACGATCCACTGGTCGGACGTGTCGACCTGCGCGGCAAGCTCGGCATTGTCGACCCGGCGCCTCGGAAGCGCGGAGCCGACCCCCTTGACGACGGAGCGCAGCGTCACTGCGCCGCCCCGTTGGCAAAGGCATGGGCGCGGAAATTGTCGAGATCGTCGCCGATCTTCCGGATGATGTCGTTGCGCACCATGCTGGCAGCAACGCGAATGGCGTTGGCGACCCCCTTGGGGTTGGCGCCGCCGTGGCTCTTCACCACCAGCCCGTTGAGGCCGAGGAAGACCGCCCCGTTGTGGTTGTTCGGGTCGAGATGGACCTTGAGCAGGTTCAACGCCGGCTTCGACAAGGCGAAGCCCGCCTTGGACCGCAGCGAGCTCTTGAACGCCCGCCGCAGCAAATCGGTGACGAAGCGCGCCGTGCCCTCGGCGGTCTTGAGCGCGATATTGCCGGAAAAGCCGTCGGTGACGACCACGTCGATATTGCCACGGCTCAACTGGTCGCCCTCGGTGAAGCCGTCGAAGCGCAGCGGCAGATAGTCGGCCTCGCGCAGCAAGGCGGCGGCTTCCTTGAGCTCATCAGTGCCCTTCAGCTCCTCGGTGCCGATGTTGAGCAGCTTGACGCGCGGCTTGGCCATTCCAATCACGGTTCGAGCATAGGCCGAGCCCATGACGGCGAACTGAACGAGGTTCTGGGCGTCGCACTCCGTGTTGGCGCCGAGGTCCAGCATCACGCAGTCCTGCTCCGTCAGCGTCGGAAGCAAGGCGGCGAGCGCCGGACGGTCGATCCCCGGCATGGTACGCAAGGCAAGCTTGGCCATCGCCATCATCGCGCCGGTATTGCCGCCCGACACTGCGGCATCGGCGCGGCCTTCCTTGACCGCGTTGATCGCCATTCCCATCGATGTCGTGCGGGCGCGGCGGATCGCCTGGCTGGGCTTTTCGTCGGATGCGATGGCGTCGGTGGCATGGACGATGGTGACGGCGTCGCGCAGATTGCTGTGCCGCGCGAGCTCGGCCTTGATGGCCTTCTGGTCGCCATGGACCAGGAACTGGATGGCGCCGTCGCGGCGGCGGGCACGCGCTGCGCCGGCCAGCATCACTGCCGGGCCGGCGTCGCCGCCCATGGCGTCGATGGCAATGCGGGGGCTCGCATCCATGGCAGCGCTCCCGGGAGCCGCCGCGGTCTAGCTGTCGCTCGAGACGATCTCGCGGCCGTTATAGTGGCCGCAGGCGTTGCACAGATTGTGCGGCTGCTTGAGCTCGCCGCAGTTGGGGCACTCCTGGAAGCTCGGCGGCGTCAGCGCATGGTGGCTGCGGCGCATGTTGCGCTTCGAGGGCGAGGTTTTTCTCTTGGGGACAGCCATTCCGGCACCTGCTTGAAAGAACAATAAAAATTGCGACGACCTGCGCCCGGACTCGGCGGGAGCCCCGGCTGGGAGCGTCCCGCGGCGGCGAGGGATCGTCGCGAACCGCGGCCCCTATAGCGAAAAGACCTTGAAGCGCAAGCCGCTGAGAGGCCGCCGTGGTGCGGGCGGTGACGCGAAGGCCGTTCGGCTCCGTTGCATCCGGAACGCTGTTCACAACGAACCTGTCACTCGAGACGGTGCGACCATCCGAAGGAGCGAACTTGGCCGATCAATATTTGCTGATCCAGGTTGAGGCATGCCGTCGACTAGCGGGGGAATTCATCGGAAGGCCGGAGCGCTCGTTCCTCCTGCGTGTCGCAGACGCGTTCCAGGAACTGGCTCATCGCCCGGCAGCGGCGGAGCCCCAACAGCCCTCGTCCCGAGTCCATGCCACGGGGTGCTGAGCCGCTGCCGGAGAGGGTGATCTTCTGGAGCGTCGGCTTGTTCGCGACAGTGTTCGCCTTCACCCTGCTCGTCGCCGGGCCAAGCTGACGCCCTAGCGGTCGGGGTCGCGGCCACTGCACCGAACTGTGGGGTTAAGGCGGCGTTTTCCAATTCGCTCTACCGCCCGTTTAGGGGCGGGTGGTTAATCGGATCGGCGGGGGTCCATCTGATGGAGCAAGCGGGGATGCCGAGTTTTGGAAGACGCCATGACGTGCCTGGCGGCCGTCGCCAGGCAAAGCGGCAGCGGGTGGTGCTCATGGGATCTGCCGTCACGCTTGCCGGCTCCCGATCGGTCCTGCTCGACGACATCTGCCCTACCGGCGCAAAGTTGCGGGGCCGCCAATTGCCGAGCCTCGGCGAGCAGGTGCTCGTCAAGATAGGATCGCGCGACGTTTTGGCTTCCGTCGTCTGGCACAGGCGTGGCGAATGCGGCATCAACTTCGATACGCCGCTTGACTCCAACGGCGTGCAGTATCTGAAAACCGAAGGCGCGGTGGGCCGAGTTCTCGGCGTGATCTGAATGCCCGTTGCACGCCGGCGGCGACCTTTGACCCATTGCAATCATCTGGGCGTGGGTGCTTCGAGCAGAGCGTGCTTCCGAGCTAGGCCGCCAGTACCGCATCTCCGACGAAGGGGTTGGTGGCGCGCTCGTGGGCGAAGGTCGACATTGCGCCGTGGCCGGGGATGAAGACAGTCTCAGGGCCCATCGGCCAGAGCTTGTCGCGCACCGAGTCGAGGAGCGCCTGATGGTCGCTGCGCGGGAAGTCGGTGCGGCCGACGGACCCTTGGAACAGAACGTCGCCGACCAGCGCCAGCTTCGAGGGCGGGTGGTGGAAGACGACGTGCCCGGGCGTGTGGCCGGGGCAGTGGCGAACGTCGAGGACCAGCTCGCCGACCGTCACCTGGTCGCCGTCGTCGAGCCAGCGGCCGGGCTCGAACGGCCGGCCGAACACGCCATAGGCCGCGCCGTCGTGGGCGAGCCGTTCGAGCCAGAAACGGTCTTCCTCGTGCGGCCCCTCGATCGGCACGGCGAGCTCCTCGGCGAAAACGCCCGCAGACCCGGCATGGTCGATATGGCCATGAGTCAGCAGGATCTTCTCGATCGTCACGCCCGCCTGGGCCATCGCCGCGCGCAGCCGCGGCAGGTCGCCACCGGGATCGACGAAGGCGCCGCGCATGGTCGCCGTGCACCACAGCAGGGTGCAGTTCTGCTGCAGCGGCGTCACCGGAATGATCGCGGCACGCAGCGGGGGAGCCGCGCTGTTCACTGGCCGAGCAGATTCTTCTGCCAGAACATCAGCGTCGTCCAGAACAGATAATCCTGGTTCTCCTTCTTGGCGAAGCCATGACCTTCGTTCTGGCCGGTCAGGTACCAGACCTCGGTGCCGCGCGCGCGCACCGCCTTGACGATCTGGTCGGCCTCGCTCGCCGGGACCCGCGGATCGTTGGCGCCCTGGACGACGAACAATGGCGCCTTGATCTCGCCGACCCTGCGCAGCGGCGAGATCTCGAGCAGCTTGGCGCGCTGGGCAGGATCGCGCTCGTCGCCATATTCGACTCGGCGCAGGTCGCGGCGATAGCTTTGCGTGTTTTCCAGGAAGGTGACGAAGTTGGAGATCGCCACGTTGCACAAGGCGCCGCGGAAGCGGTCGGCAAAGCGGATCGCCGATGCGTAGCACATGTAGCCGCCATAGCTTCCCCCGGTGACCGCGAGGCGCTGCGGGTCGAGCCCGGGGTCGACACGCAGGCGGTCGAGGAAGGCGCCGATGTCGGCGACCGAATTCTCGCGCTTGAACGGCCCGTTGTCGAGGCTAACGAAGCGCTTTCCGTAGCCCGACGAGCCGCGGACGTTGGGCAGGAAGATCGCCACGCCGAGCTCGTTGATCAGATAATTGTCGCGCCCCATGAAGCCGGGCCGCTCCTGGCCCTCGGGCCCGCCGTGAATGTCGACGATCACCGGGCGCTTGCCGGGAAAACGCTGCGGGTCGGGGCGGTAGAGGAAGCCGGAAACGCGCTCGCCGTCGAAGCTCGTCACCTCGATCAGCTCGGGGTCGCTATTGCCGCTGAGGTCGACTCCGCCGGTTTCGCTCTCCGTCCAGCGGGTGAGCTTCAGGGTCCGCGGATCGAGCGAGTAGGCGTCCGCCGGGCTGCGGGCGCTGTTGAGCGTGAAGCCGAGCTCGCCCCATGGCGCGAACTCCAGCCCGCCGGCCACCCCGATCGGCAGAGACGCCACGGGCCGCACCTGACGGCTGGCGACATCGAGCAGATAGAGACGGCTGATCCCCGCCTCGTTGGTCAGGAAAGCGATGGTCCGGCCGTCATGCGAGATGTCGAACTCCTCGACCTCCCACCGCCCGGCCGGGCTGACCGGGGTGAAGCGGCCGTTCCTGGGATCGATGATCCCGAGCCGCTGCACGTCGGAGCCCTCGTCCGACGTTCCCCACAAGGTGCCGTCCGGAGCGAACTCCAGCCCGCCGTAGGCGATGTCCTTGCGATGGTCGCCGATCGGCGTCAGTCGTCCGCTGGTGAGGTCGAGCACATAGGGGTCGACATTGGTGATCGACTGGTAGTTGGTGACCACCGCCCGCGCATTGCCTGGAGCGAAGTCGGCGATGCTCCAGCCGCCGCCCTTGACCTGCGCCACCAGCCGGTCGCTCCTGGGATTGCGCGGGTCAATGACGTAGAGGTCAGTGTCCGATCCGTTGCGGCGGGTTGAGCTGTAGCCGAGCAGGCGCCCGTCCTTGCTCCACGTGAGGCCGGTATTGCGGCTCTTGCCGTCGGTGAGCAGGTTCAGCTTGCCGCCCGCCAGCGTGTAGATCTGAAAGAATTCGTTGCCGCCGATGTCCTTCGACACGGCGAGCACGTCCCCGGTGGGCGACCAGCTGCCGCCGACCGGCTCGACTTCAAAGGTGATCTGGCGGCGATCCATCATCGGTCCGGCGACCGTGTGCAGCTGCGGCACGTTGGCGAAGCGGGTGCGCACCAGCATCGAGCGGTTGGCGGCGTTCCAGCCGGCGAAGCCGGCGCTTCGGAACTCCATGTACGGACGGCTGGCGGCGGCGAGCTCGTTGGGGACGGGCGGGATGCCGTCGGCAACGAGAGCGGCGGGCCTAGCGACTTCCGCAGGCGCGGGGGCGGCGGTGACCAGCAACAAAGCGCCGAGGGCGATCAGTCGGGTAGGCATAGGACAATTTCCTCGACAGGAGGGTGTCAGGGCAGGACGGGCTGGCTCAGGCGCGCGTCGACCGGCGCCGGCCGGTCCTTCATCGACGCCGCGACCTGCTCGGCCCGCCGCAAGGCACGAAGCACGTTGCCGCCGGCCAGCTTGGCGAGATTGGCATCGCTCCAGCCGCGGCGGATCAGCTCGGCGAACAGCAAGGGATAGCCGGCGACGCTTTCCAGCCCCTCGGCGGCATAGGGGATGCCGTCGAGATCGCCGCCGATGCCGACATTGTCGTAGCCTGCGGTGCGGGCGATATGCTCGATATGGTCGGCGACCAGCCCGACCCCGACCCGCGGGCGCGGATTGGCGGCTTCCCAGGCCTTGAGGCCTGCCGCCGCCTGCTCGGGGCTGTAGGAGAACAGGGACTTCAGCCGCGCCTCCTCTCCCGTGCGGCGCAGCGCCCATTCGCGCACCTGCGGCGACAGGAAGACCGGATAGAAATTGACCATCACCACCCCGCCATTGGCGGGAAGCAGGCGCAGCACGTCGTCGGGCACGTTGCGCGGGTGCGGGTTGAGCGCGAAGGCGTTGGAGTGCGAGAAGATCACCGGCGCGCGCGTCATCTGCAGCGCGTCCGTCATCGCGGCGGCCGACACGTGGCTGAGGTCGACCAGCATGCCCAGCCGGTTCATCTCGGCGATGTAGGCCGCGCCCGCCGGGCTGATCCCGTCGTGCCTGGGCACGTCGGTGGCACTGTCGGCCCAGTCGGTGGTCTGGTTGTGGGTCAGCGTCATGTAGCGAACGCCAAGGTCGTAGAAGCGGCGCAGCGCCGCCAGCGACCCGCCGATCTGCCGACCGCCCTCGATGCCGAGCATCGAGCCGATGCGCCCGGCGCGGTGGATCCGGACCATGTCGTCGGCGGTGAAGGCGAGCTCGAGATCGCGGGGGTAGGTTTCAATCAGGCGCCGGGCCGTGTCGATCTGCTCGATGGTCGTGCGGATCGCCTCATCCCCGGTCAAAGTGCCGCTGATGTAGACCGACCAGAACTGCCCGCCGACGCGACCGGCGCGCATCCGCGCCATGTCGGTCATCACCGGCTTGGCCCGGCTTTCGCCGCCGCGATCGAGCCCGTCGACGCGACTTTCATGATGTTCGCGCAATTCCCAGGGCAGGTCGTTGTGGCCGTCGATCAGCGGCGTGCGCTTGAGGACGCGGTCGATCCGCGCCTTGGTGCGGGAGTCGATCGGCTGGGCCGGCGCCGCGGCCGCGGCGAGGCCGAGGGCGAGGGCGAGGGTGCGGAGCAGGAGCATGGGCCCGGCTTAATCCTGGCGGCAGCGCCGCGCAATCGCGCTTGCCGCGGCTCGCCATCGCGTCGATGAAGGGGCGATGAGCAGCAGCAGCCCGGTACCGGACCTTGAGGAAGTGATGCGGTTCGACCCCGAGGAAGGCATTCTCGAGCTCGACGGCCACCTTGACCGCCTCAAGCAGGCGGCCGCGGCGCACGGCCTCGAGTTCGACCGCCATGCCGCCCGCAACGAGCTCCAGGCCGCAACCTTCGGCCGGCGGCGGCCCGCGACGGCCCGACTGTTGCTGTCGCCGACCGGGGCGATGGCGATCGAGGTGAAGGGGGAGCGTTAGGCGGCGAGGGGGAAGCGCAGCAGCCGGTCGGACACCGGCACCAGCGCCGCGGCGTCGCGTCCCACCTGGCGCAGGATTTCGGGGTGACCGGCATCGAGCCCGCCGGTCAGCGCGCCGAATGCCGGCAGGATCAGCTTGGCCGGCGAAGCCACGAAGCAGCGCCGCGACACGCGCCGCCCGCGAATCTCGAGCCGCAGCTTGGGATGGTAATGGCCGGAGATCTCCGGGCGCGGATCGTCGCGCTTTGCCTCATGACGAAGCACGATGCCGCCGATTTCCACCTCCTCGACCAGACGGCCGCCGCAATGGTCGGCGAAGCCCGGGTCATGGTTGCCGAGGATCCACGTCCAGTCGAGCGCTGCTGTCAGGGCGAGCAGCAGCGCGCGCGCGTCCGGCGGCAGCCGGTCGCAGCCGAAGCGGTCGTGAAAGCTGTCGCCCAGGCACAACAGGCGGCGCGCGCCCGTGCTCTCAACTTCCCGCGCCAGCGCGCTCAAGGTCGCGTGCGAATCATAGGGCGGCAGGAACTGGCCGCCGCCGGCGAACCAGCTCGCCTTCTCGAGGTGCAAATCGGCGACCAGCAGCGCCTGCCGGGCGGGCCAGAACAAACCGCCGGCGGGGGTCGCGAAGAATGCTTCGCCTGAGAACGAAAGGGGAACCATTCGCCTCTTAGAACCGAAAGCCGCAGCTAATCCAAGAGGTCTTCGAAATGGTCGCGAAGCGCGCGCGCGTCGTGCAGGGCGTTGTGCGGCACGGCGCTATTCGCGGCGGTGCTGAACCCGGGCAGCATCATCAGCCGGAACGTCAGGCTCGGCACCGGCACCATCAGTCCGGGGCCGGTCATCAGCAGGTTGCAGAACTGGGCGATGTCCTCGGGCCAATCGGCGATGATCTCCGCCTGCTGGTGTCGCTGCAGATAGAAGGCGACGGCCTTGGCCGCGTCGCTGCGGCTGAGCCTCGGGCCCTGCAGCGCCACCGGCACCGTATCGAGGTAGGGCAGGACGTGGCGTTCGACCCAGGAGTGGAGCGGCGCGGTCCAGCCGAGCGTCAGATAGAGCTCCTCGCCGCCGTCCTCCGGCACCAGAGCGAGGCTCAGCAGCGCTCCGCCGAAGCCGTTGAATTCGGTATCGAGGAAATAGCGCATCGCGCGCGGCTATTCGCCTGCGCGGCCGGGAAGTCCAGCCCGCTGGACATCGCCCGCCCGCAAGCTAGCCTCGGCGGGAAAACAGGGGGGAGAGACATTCATGCATTCCTTTGGTCGCGCCATTGCCGCTGTGCTCGTCGCGTCGGCACTCGCCGTCTCCGGCGCGCATGCGCAGACGCCGAACCGCCCGCAGCTGGCGGCCGCGATCAAGGCCGAGCACTCGGCCAATGTGAAGCGGCTGCGCGACTGGATCGCCTTCCCGACCATCGCGGCGGAAAAGATCAACGTCGACAAGGGCGCGGACTATATGCGCGCACTGCTGCTCGACGCCGGCTTCCAGCAGGCGAAGGTAATCCCGACCTCCGGCGTGCCGGGGGTCTTCGCAACCCTCGATGCGGGCGCACCCACGACGCTCGGCATCTACTTCATGTACGACGTCAAGCAGTACGACCCCAAGGAATGGTCGTCGCCGCCGCTTGAGGGCCGGATCGTCGATCGTCCGGAGGGCCGAGCCATGATGGGCCGCGGCGCCGTCAACCAGAAGGGACCGGAGATGGCGTTCCTGGCCGCGGTCGGCGCGTTCAAGCAGACGGGCCGCAAGCTGCCGGTCAACATCGTCCTGGTGGCCGAGGGCGAGGAGGAAATCGCCTCGCCCAATTTCCACCAGGTGATTGCCAATCCCGAGGTGCTGGCGGCGATGAGCAAGGCAGTCGGCGTGTTCATCCCGATGGCCGGGCAGGAGCCGAACGGCGCCACCTCCATCGACCTCGGGGCCAAAGGCGCAATCGAGCTGCAGCTGATCGCCGCCGGCGAGCAGTCCGGCCGCGGGCCTGCCAAGGACATCCATTCGAGCCTGATGGCGGTGGTCGAAAGCCCCGCCTGGCGGCTGGTGAAAGCGCTCGACACATTGGTCGCGGACGACGGCTACACGCCGGCGATCGACGGCTGGTTCGAAAATGTGAAGCCGCTCACCGCCCGCCAGAAGCAACTG
>DATLFV010000033.1:0-56407 GCA_035540875.1 Sphingomicrobium sp.
CCAGCTTGACGACAAGACATTGGTCAGCGGCCAGATCCTGCCCCAGCAGGTCGCGGAGCTGCGGCGTCATGGCGTCACCCTGATCGTCAACAACCGGCCCGACGGGGAGGACGAAGGCCAGCCGCCGAGCGTCGCCATCGAGCAGGCGGCGCGGGAGGCAGGCATCGCCTACAAGCATGTGCCGATCCGCCGCGGCCCGGGCCCCGCCGAGGTCGAGGAGATGGAGGCGGCGCTGCGCGAGTGCGGCGAGGGCAAGATGCTGGCCTTTTGCCGGTCGGGGGCGCGCTCGACCTTCGCCTGGGCGCTGGCGCGGCGCGAGGCGGGCGCCGCCCGCGAGGAAATCGAGCGGAGCGCCGCCGAGGCCGGGGTCAGCCTCGCCCCGATCTCGCATTTGCTTTGAATCGCCTCCCCTTCAGGGAGGGCACGGGGCCGCGGATTCTAAAGCATCCCCTCGTCGACCAGCAAAGCGGCGGCCTCCGTGAAATCGTCGTCGTTGATCATCAGCCGGATCGGCATGATCGAGCCCAGCCCAATGTAGTTCATTCCCTGGTCGAACAGCACCGGCTCGAACCCTTCCGCCTCCAGCAACAAGCGGGCGAGGTCCGCCTCCACCTGGGTCTGGTAGCGCGCGAGCTCGACCAGCGGCATCGCGGCGGCGGCTAGGCCGCGGTGCCGCCGACGGTGAGGCCGTCGATCAGCAGGGTCGGCTGCCCGACGCCGGCGGGGACCGACTGGCCGCCCTTGCCGCAGATGCCGACGCCCTCGTCGAGCGCCATGTCGTTGCCGATACCCTTGACCCGGGTCAGCACGGTTGGCCCGTCGCCGATCAGGGTCGCGCCCTTGATCGGCGCGCCGATGCGGCCGTTCTCGATCTTGTATGCCTCGGTGCAGGAGAAGACGAACTTGCCGCTGGTAATGTCGACCTGGCCGCCGCCGAAGCTCTTGGCGTAAATGCCGTTCGGCACGCGGGTGATCAGCTCGGCGGGGTCGTCTTTCCCGGCAGGCATGAAGGTGTTGGTCATGCGCGGCATCGGCGCATAGGCGAAGCTTTCGCGGCGGCCGTTGCCGGTCGGCTGCATGCCCATCAGCCGCGCGTTGAGCCGGTCCTGAAGATAGCCCTTGAGCACCCCGTCCTCGATCAGCACGGTACGCGAGGTCGGTGTCCCTTCATCGTCGATGGTCAGCGAGCCGCGCCGCTCGCCGATGGCGCCTTCGTCGACCACCGTCACGCCGGGCGCTGCCACCCGCTCGCCGATGCGCCCCGCGAAGGCCGAGGTGCCCTTGCGGTTGAAGTCGCCTTCGAGCCCGTGGCCGACCGCCTCGTGCAGCAGCACGCCGCACCAGCCGGGGCCGAGCACGACCGGCATCTCGCCGGCCGGGGCCGCAACCGACTCGAGGTTGATCAGCGCTTGAGCCAGCGCGATGTCGACGACCCGGTTCCAGGTCGCGGGCTCGAACAAGCGATCGTAGAGATAGCGCCCGCCGATGCCGTGATATCCGGTTTCGCGGCGTCCATTCTGTTCGGCGACGATCTGTACGTTGAGGCGCACCAGCGGCCGGACGTCCGACGCGACGAAGCCGTCGCGGCGGATGATGTCGATAACGCTCCAGCTGCCAGAGATGGAGACGCTGACCTGCGCGACGCGCGGGTCGCGGGCGCGGGCGGCGGCGTCGATCTCCTGGCACAAGGCGACCTTGCGCGCGAATGGGACGGCCGACAGCGGGTCGTCGGCGTCGTACATCGCCTGATTGGTACGCGGCGGCGCGGCGGCCGGGACGCCGCGCGCCGGATCGAGAAGCTGCAGAGTCGCGGCGGCGCGGTCGATCGCCTGAGCGCTGATTTCGTTGGCGTGGGCGAAGGCGGTGGTCTCGCCGCTGACCCCGCGCAGCCCGAATCCCGAGCCGGTGTGATAGTCGGCGGTCTTCAGCCGCCCGTCGTCGAAGCCGAAGGCCTCGCTGGCGCTGTACTGGAGGTAGAGCTCGCCGTCGTCGTGGCTCGACAAGTGCCGGGCGGCGAGCCGCTGGGCCTGGTCGGGATCGAGCGCCCGATAGAGGAAGCGCCGGGGATCGGCGAGATTCATGCGTGCCCGCCGGCTGTGGCGGCATGCATGCCCTGTGCGCCGTCGGCCGGGCCGCCGGCAAGCACGAAGCGCCGGTCGCAATAGCCGCACTCGACGAAGCCGAGCTCAGGCTCGATGCGCAGGAAGACGCGCGGGTGGCCGAGCGCGGGGGCGATGTCGCCCGAGCCGTCGCAGGCGACCTGCACCTTGTCGACGAGGATGGTTTCGGGCGGGGGGAGACCTTGCATCCCCGCCACCTAGCAACCGCCTCCTGTCGCTTCAATGAGCGGGCGCGCAAGTTGCACGCCCGCTCGCGTGCCGCCTGGCCTCAGCGGGCGCGGTACAGCACCTGCCCGCGCCGCGAGACGAGCAGCTTCTTGAACGACACCGGGTGGAAATAGGCCTCCACGCGATTGCCCTGCGGATCGGTGCCATAGACTTCGTAGCAGCCGCCATCGACCTTCGACTTGCGGACCTGCCAGCCCTGCTTCCTGAGCTGCGTCTCCAGCGTCGGCAGCGGCCGCCACTGCTTCTGCGGCGCGTCGCAGGTCATCTTGCCGGTGGCCAGGGCGGGGGTTGCGACCAGGGCGAGCAGTAGCGGGAGGTAACGAAGGGTCATGACGTGGTCCTTTCCAGGGGGTGAGTCGTGAAGAAACGGGCGAGCCGCGCCAGCTGCAGGATCGCCAGCGGCGCGAAATGGAGGAGGGCCTCGGTTTGGCCGTCGTGGACCAATAGCCAGTGCACCAGGGTCAGGACCGCCGCCGGATAAGCCAGCCGCTGCAGTCTTTTCCACAAGGCTCCGAGCCGGCGCATCGCGGCATCGCTGCTGGCCAGCGCCGGCGGCACCAGGCAGAGGAAGGCGAGCCATGCCGTCCAGATTGCCGGCGCGCCAAGCTCGGCCACCATGCTGGCGACACCGTCCATGTCGAGCACGTAGAAGATGAGGTGGAGCAAGGCATAGCCGAACGCTCCCACGCCCAGCGCCCGGCGGTACCGGAGCAGCCGACGCAGCACGAGATTGTCCGGAAACAGTTGCGCGAGCGGCGTCAGCATGAGCGCGAGGATGATCAGGCGCGCCGACCATGTGCCGGTCAGCGCAAGCAAGTCGCCGGAAATATAGCCGGGCTCCGTCCAGTAGCGCGGGACGATCCACAGCGCCGGGGCGGCGACCAGCGCCCACACGATCATCTTCTCAGGAGAAGCCCGGCCCACCTCGCCAGCTTTAGCCTAATGCAACTGTTTCGCAATAGCGCGTTGGCGATCAGGGGTATTGGATGTTGACCTCGAACGTGCCGACGTAGGTGCCTTCCCGCTGGTTGGCGGCGACCTTCAATGTGCCGCCGACCTTGATGTCGAACGGTTCGTGCGCGGCGACCACCCGGCGCGAAGGACCGGACAAGGTCCAATTGTCGACAGTCATCGTCTCGGTCCCGCCGATCCTGGTCAAGGTCGCGGGCTTGTTCGGGATGCGGATGATGACCACGCCCTTGACCGGCGAGACCGCCTCGAACAGCGCCGCATAAGCCAGTCCGCTGTGGTAAGCGACGCCGCCGGTGGTGGTCATCGTATCGTTGTCGGCGTTGACGATCGCGGTGCCGGCGGCGGCCACCGTCAGGCTCGCGAAATTGAGGTCCTGGAGCTTGCGCACGAAGATGCCGTTGACGATGCGCGCCGTACCCCGCGCCTGCTTGTCAGGCTGCACCGGAGCGGCGTGCGCGGCAGGCGCGGCGAAGGACAGCGCGAACGCCGCCAAAGCGCAGAGATGGCGCACAATGACCCGCATCTTGCCCGCGGGCGTAGCGGGTTAACTTCAAGATGGTTCTAGCCAGCATGGTAAAGACCGGTTTTACCAATGGCGGCAAAGCTTGTCGGCGGCTGTGTCCAGCGCCTAGACGCGGCCCATGAGCGCGAGCGACGCGGCGATCCGCATCGAGCAATTGTCGAAGACCTACGCGACCGGCAAGCGGGCGCTTGACGCGGTGAGCTTCGACGTGCCGCGCGGGCAGATCTTCGGCCTGCTCGGACCCAATGGCGCCGGCAAGTCGACGTTGATCAACATTCTTGCCGGGCTCGTTACCAAGTCCGCCGGCAAGGCGGTGGTCTGGGGCTTCGACATCGACGCGCATCCGCGCAACGCCAAGCGCTCGATCGGCATCGTTCCCCAGGAGATATTGTTCGATCCCTTCTTCACGCCGCGCGAGGCCCTCGAGCTCCAGGCGGGGCTGTACGGCATTCCCGTCGCCGAGCGGCAGAGCGACGCCCTGCTCGCGGCCATGCATCTGACCGACAAGGCGCATGCTTATTCGCGCACCTTGTCGGGCGGCATGAAGCGGCGGCTGCTGGTTGCCAAGGCGATGGTCCATTCGCCGCCCATCCTGGTGCTCGACGAGCCCACCGCCGGGGTCGACATCGAGCTTCGCCGCCAGTTGTGGGACTATGTGCGCGAGCTCAATCGCGGCGGCGTCACGGTGGTTCTGACCACCCATTATCTCGAGGAGGCGGAGCAATTGTGCGACCGCATCGCCATCATCAATCATGGCAAGGTGGTCGCCAACGAGCCGACCCGGACGCTGATCGCCAAGGCGCAGGAAAAGTCGGTAGTCGTCACCTTCGAGAGCGACGTTGCCCAGGTCCCGACCAACGACTGCTTCGAGAACATCGCCCTGCTCGATGAGCGCACGCTCGAGATCATGTACCGCAAGGACCGCGTCAATGCCGGCGAGGTGCTCTCGGCATTGTCGGCGGCAGGCCTCAGCATCGTCGACGTCAAGACCCGTGACCCGGACCTCGAGGACGTGTTCCTGAGCCTGACCAGCGGCACCGCACAATGAGCCAGACCGCCGACGTGCTGGTCGTCGGCTCCGGCGCGGCGGGGCTGACCGCGGCCCTCAACCTGGCCGAAACACGCACGGTCGCGGTGATTGCCAAAGGGTCACTGAGCGAAGGCGCCACCGGCTGGGCGCAGGGCGGCATTGCCGCGGTGCTGGAGGAGGGCGACAGCTTCGAGGCGCATGTCCGCGACACGATGGTCGCCGGAGCCGGGCTCAACGATCAGGCGGTCGTCGAGCATGTCGTGGCGGCAGCACCGCGCGCGATCGCCCACCTTGGCGAGCTCGGCGTGCCATTCGCGAGCGAAAACGGCGCGCTGCACCTGACCCGCGAGGGCGGTCACAGCCACCGCCGCATCGTCCATGTCGCCGACGCCACCGGCCGGGCGGTGCAGCAGGCGCTGGAAGCCGCGGCGGCCCGCAACCCGAACATCCGGCTGCTGCCCGGCATGGTCGCAATCGACCTCATCACCGGCCGCCACGCGACCAACTTCTCGACCAGCGGCGCGGTCCACGGCCTCTATGCCTACAACCGGGCCGCGGCGCGGGTTGAGACGCTGACCGCGCGCGCGACCATCCTTGCCAGCGGCGGCGCCGGCCGCGCCTACCTCTATTCGACGGCGCCGCGCGGGGCGACCGGTGACGGGATTGCGATGGCGTGGCGGGCAGGGTGCCGAGTCTCCAACATGGAGATGATGCAGTTCCACCCCACCTGCCTCTACAATCTCCAGGTCAAGAATTTCCTCATCACCGAAGCGGTGCGGGGCGAGGGCGGGCATCTCAAGCTCCCGCCGGGGGTCAAGGGCGGCGGCGAGCGCTTCATGACGCGCTTCGACGCCCGCGGCGAGCTGGCGCCGCGCGACATCGTCGCCCGTGCCATCGACCATGAGATCAAGCGGCTCGGGCTCGACTACGTCCACCTCGACATCTCGCACCGCGGCGAGGATTTCGTGCGCAGCCATTTCCCCAACATATACGAACGGCTGCTCGGCCTTGGCATCGACATCACGCGCCAGCCGATTCCGGTGGTGCCGGCGCAGCACTACACGTGCGGTGGCGTGGTGGTGGACCTTGCCGGCCGAACCGACGCGCCGGGGCTCTACGCGGCGGGGGAGGTAACCGAGAGCGGCCTCCATGGCGCCAACCGGCTGGCGTCCAACAGCCTGCTCGAATGCCTGGTGTTCGGCGAGGCTGCGGCGCGCGACATCGCCGCGCGCTGGGACGAGCTGGCGCCGCCGCCCGACATTCGCGCCTGGGACGAAAGCCGGGTCACCGACAGCGACGAGGAAGTGGTGATCCAGCAGATCTGGGGCGAGATCCGCCGCTTCATGTGGAATTTCGTCGGCATCGTCCGCACCACCAAGAGACTGGAGCGGGCCAAGCGCCGGATCGACATGCTGCGCCAGGAAGTCACCGATTATTACGCCCACTTTCGCGTGACACCGGACATCATCGAGCTGAGGAACCTGGTCGAGGTCGCCGACCTCGTCATCCGCTCCGCCCTTGCCCGACATGAAAGCCGCGGGCTGCACTACACCCTCGATTACCCCGCGCTGCTCGACGAGCCGCAAGACACGGTGCTGGTGCCGTGAAGCAGAGGAATCACATGCGAGTCGGGAGAGCCCTCGCCGCCGCCAGATGCCTCTCCACCATCGGCACGGCGCGTGCCGCCATGGCCCTCATCTGAGGATTGTCGCCGCTCGCGGCATAGGTCCGGTGCATCATGAGCGCTTCGCCGTGGCCCATCATCTGCTCACGCTTGTACATCGCGTCGAAACCGGCACCGGTTGCTCCGCGCAGCCGCTGCATCATCGCCATGTGGTGAGGCATCATCCCCATCGACGACATTTGCATGCCCATCGCGGGCATCATCCGCATCATCTCGTCCATCATGCGGCTGTGGTCGTTGATCATCATCTGGGCGAACGCCCTGACCGGCTGGCTCCTGGACATCTGCAGCGCCATTCTGCTGGATTCGATTTCGAACATGTCGCTGCTGTGCGCCATCTGCATGTAGGCTGCCGCGCTCGTGGGCATTGCCATCCTCGGGGCTGCCATTGGGCTGGCGCCCATCCCGTCAGTCATGGCGCAGCCGCTCAACGCTACCGCGGCGGCTGACGCCGCAATGCTGAAGATTTTCATTGTTCTCTCCGTTGTCGATGACCCGCTTTGTTCCCCTCCCGTAAGCGCACACCAACGAGCTTCGTTGCAAAAATACATCTAGATTAGTCGTCCCTGACGGCGAGCATCGCTTCTCCGGCTAGCAGCCGCCAGCCGCGGTCGTCGCCCGGTCCGCGCGCTGACGTTCGTCTCGAAAACCCTGCGCCCGCGGTTGAGCATCGGCGCGCCCATCCCCACCTTCGGCCGATGACCGTCGGCCCCGAATGGCAGCAGATCGCAATTTATGCAGTCGCCGCGGCATTGCTGCTGATCCTGCTGCAGCGGCTGCCGGTCGTCGGGCGCGCGATCCGCTTCGTCTTTTCCTTTGCCCTGCTCGCCTTTTGCATCTTCCTGCTGATGCAGCATGCGGCGTTCGAGCCGAACCTGGCGCGGATCGCCGGCGGGCTCGGGCTCGACAAGCAGGAGGTGGTCGGCGACGAGGTGCGCATCCGCATGTCCCGCGATGGCCACTTCTGGGCCGACGCGACGATCAACGGCGTGAAGAAACGGATGCTGATCGACAGCGGCGCAACCCTGACGGCCGTGTCGGAAGCGACGGCAAGCAGCGCCGGCGTGTCGCGCGACGCAAACCTGGTGCCGGTAGTGCTGCAGACCGCCAACGGCCTTGCCCAGGCGCGACCTGGCACGGTCGAGGAGCTGAGGCTTGGCAACATTGTCGCGCGCAACCTGAAGGTCGTCAGCTCGCCCGCGCTCGGCAATTTCGACGTGATCGGGATGAACTTCCTGTCCAAGCTCAAGTCGTGGCGGGTCGAGGAAGGCACGCTCATCCTGGTCCCGCACCATCCGCAGGCCGTGGAAAAGGATCAGGCGGGCCGCTCCTAGCCTCAGCCGCTGGCATCGGCCCGGGAGCCTGCTAAACCGGCGCGTTCATGTCCGAGGCCCAAAGCTCCGAAGCGCCCCACCTCTATCTGGTCGACGGGTCGAGCTACATCTTCCGCGCCTATCACCGGCTGCCGCCGCTGACCAACCGCCACGGGATGAACGTCGGCGCGGTCTACGGCTACACGACCATGCTGTGGAAGCTCGCCGACGGCCTCAGCAAGGGGGCGAGGGGCGAGGGCGGCCCGACCCACATGGCGGTCATCCTCGACAAGTCGGAATCGACCTTCCGCAACCAGATGTACGACCAGTACAAGGCGCACCGTCCGCCGCCGCCGGAGGACCTGGTTCCCCAATTTCCTTTGATCAGGACCGCGACCCGCGCATTTTCCATCCCCTGCATCGAAGAGGACGGGCTTGAGGCCGACGACATCATCGCCTGCTACGTCACCGCGGCCAAGGAGCGCGGCTGGAAGGTAACCATCGTCAGCTCCGACAAGGATCTGATGCAACTGGTCGAGGATGGCCGGGTCGATATGCTCGACACGATGAACGACCGCCGCATCGACAGCGCCTATGTGGTCGAGAAGTTCGGCGTCCGTCCCGACAAGCTGGGCGACGTGCTGGCGTTGATGGGCGACAGCGTCGACAATGTGCCGGGCGTGCCGGGCATCGGCCCCAAGACCGCGAGCCAGCTGATCCAGCAGTTCGGCTCGCTGGAGGCGACGCTGGCGGGCGCCGAGACCATCACCAAGCCCAAGCTCAGACAGAATCTGATCGAGCATGCCGATGCTGCGCGGCTCTCGCGCGAACTGGTCCGGCTGGTGTGCGACGCCAAGCTTCCAGAACCGCTCGACGAGCTGCAGATCAAGCATATCCCGCCCGAGCCGCTGCGGGAGTTCTTCGAGGACCAGGGCTGGAAGTCGCTGCTCAACCGCCTCAACGGCGGCGCGTCACCGGCGCGGAGCAGCAGCGGCGGCGGCATCAATGGCGTCATGGCGTCGGCGGATCGCCCCGCCGCGCCGCAGCCGCAGGCGGCGGAGACGATCGCCGTCGACCGGTCCAGATATGAGACGGTGACCAACGAGGCGGCGCTGGACCGCTGGATCGCCGAAGCGCGGGCGCTGGGGCTGGTCGCGGTCGACACCGAGACCGACTGCATCGACTGCGTGATCGCCAGGCTCGCCGGGATCAGCCTGGCCACCGCCCCCAACCGCGCCTGCTACATCCCGGTCGGCCACAGCGGCGCGGACCTCTATTCGGAGGCCCCCGACCAGCTCGACAGGGAGCTGGTGCTCGAGCGGCTGAAGCCGTTGCTCGAGGACCAGAGCGTGCTCAAGGTCGGCCACAACCTCAAATATGACTGGGTGATGTTGGCCAGGGCCGGCATCGAGGTGGCGCCGTTCGACGACACGATGCTGATGAGCTTCGATCTCGATGCCGGGCTCCACGGCCATGGCCTCGACGAGCTTGCCAAGCTGCACTTCGAGCATGAGTGCCTGCCGTTCAAGGCGGTGTGCGGTACCGGCGCCAAGCAGATCACCTTCGACAAGGTGCCGCTGCCGCAAGCCACCGAATATGCCGCCGAGGACGCCGATGTCACCTTGCGGCTGTGGCAACGGCTGAAGCCGCGGATCGCCGTCGAGGGCTCCGCTCAGGTCTATGAGCGCGTCGACAAGCCGCTGGTGCCGGTGATCAGCCGGATGGAGCGGCGCGGCGTCAAGGTCGACCGGGAATATCTGGCGACGCTCAGCAAGACGTTCGCGACGGAAATCGCAGCGCTGGAGGAGCGCATCTATGACGCGGCGTGCGGGCCCTTCACCATCGGCAGCCCGCAGCAGCTTGGGTCCGTGCTCTACGAGCGGCTCGGGCTCAAGGGCGGGCGCAAGGGCAAGAGCGGCGCCTATTCGACCGACGTCACCGAGCTCGAGCGGCTCGCCGGCGAGGGCGTCGAGTGCGCGCGGCTGGTGCTCGACTGGCGCCAGCTGACCAAGCTCAAGACCACCTATACCGACGCGCTTCAGGCGCAGATCAACCCAGAGACGGGGCGTGTGCACACCAGCTTCAGCCTTGCGGTGGCGCAGACCGGACGGCTGTCGTCGACGGACCCGAACTTGCAGAACATCCCGATCCGCACGGAGATCGGCCGCAAGATTCGCGACGCCTTCGTCGCCGAGCCGGGCCATTTGCTGATGAGCGCCGACTACAGCCAGATCGAGCTCAGGCTGGCCGCGCACATGGCCGATGTGCCGCAGCTCAAAGACGCGTTCCGCTCCGGCGCCGACATCCACAATTTGACCGCCGAGGAATTGTTCGGATCGGCCGACCGCGAAAGCCGCAACAAGGCCAAGACGATCAACTTCGCCATCCTCTATGGCATATCGTCATGGGGCCTGGCCGGCCGGCTCGGCGTGTCCAAGGAGGAAGGCCAGGCGATCATCGACCGCTACTTCGAGCGTTTTCCCGGCATCCGCAACTACATCGGCACCACCCTCACCTTCGTTCGCGAGCACGGCTTCACCCGCACCTTGTTCGGCCGCAAGACGCATTTCCCGAACATCGCCAGCCGCCAGATGAACCTGCGCCAGAGCAGCGAGCGCGCGGCGATCAACGCGCCGATCCAGGGCACCAGCGCCGACCTCATCAAGCGGGCGATGGCGCGGATGGACGGGGCGCTCGAGGCGGCGGGGCTCGAGGGCGTGCGGATGCTGCTCCAGGTCCATGACGAGCTGGTGTTCGAAGTGCCCGAAGGCCGCGAGGAGCAGGCGGCGGGGGTGATCCGTCAAGTCATGTCGGGCGCGGCCGAGCCGGCGCTCGAGCTCGATGTGCCGCTGGACGTCGAGGTCGGGTGGGGCCAACATTGGGGCGCAGCGCATTGAGCGATAACCGCTCGGCGCCGCCGCCTTCGGCCGATCTCGCGGCGCTGGCGCGCGGCGGGCGGATCAACTTCCTGGGCTTCGTGCTGCGCCTCGCGGCGCGGCTGCCCTTCCTGTTCATCGCCGGGCGGATGTACGGGCCCGAGGCGCTCGGCCGCTTCGCCTATGCGGTGCTGATCGTCGAGTTTGCCGCGCAGCTGGCCACGCTCGGCCTGAAGCGGGGCCTCGCCAAGCAGCTCGCGGACACCGACAAGCCGCACGTCTGCATTGCCTTCGACGCCTTGCTCGTTGGCGGCATCGGCTCGGTACTGCTGATGGCGTTGCTGTTCGCCTTCCCTCAGGCAATGTTCCCTAACAGCCAAATTCATGGGCTCGAATGGCTGCTGCCGGTGGCGGTGATCGCGCTCGCCTGGTCGGACGTAATGCTCGCCGGACTCGCATATCGCCACGATGTCGGCGCGACGGTGCGGGCGAGGGCCATTGTCGAGCCGTGGACGATCAGCATCGCGGCCCTGGTGCTCGCTTACGTCTCGAAGCGCGACGGGCTGATCCTGGCCTATGCTTTGTCGATGGTCGGGGCGCTGATCGCCTCCGCGATCCCATTCCTCAAGAGCTACGGCTTGCCAAGGGGCTGGAGTCCGGCGCCGGCCGAGCTGTGGCGGCTGGCACGGCGCAACTTTCCCTTGGCGGCGGCGGACGCGGTCGAATGGGGCTCGCGCCGCGTCGACATCGCCGTCCTCGGCCTGTTCTTCTCGCCGGCCATCGTCGGCATCTATTATGTCGCACAGAATGTCGCTTCGCTGCCGTCCAAGCTCAAGAGCAGCTTCGACCCGATCCTCGGCCCGGTGATCGCCCGCAACCTTGCCGCCGGCGACAAGAAGGCCGTTGCCCAGCAGGTTCGGCAGGTGGGATTCTGGGTGATTGCGGCGCAGCTAGGAGTCGCGCTGGCGCTCGGAATCCCGGGCGAAGGCGTCATGGGCCTGGTGGGCCCCGCCTTTGTCGCCGGTACCGCTGCGCTCGCCTTCCTGCTTGCCGCCGAAGTGGTGGCGGCGATGGCCGCGGTCAGCGAGGCGGCGTTGATCTACATAGCTCGCCACCGCAACATGTGGCTGAGCCTGGCGATGGTGGCGATCGAGGCGGCGCTGGCGGTGCTTCTGATCCTCGGCATGCGCGAGCTCGACCTTCCGGTCGAATATCAGGCGACGGCGCCGGCGATCGCGCTGTTGCTGGCCTTGGCCTTCGCGGCCATCGCCAAATCGCGGCTGCTGTGCAGGCTGCTCGGCGGGCCGGTGTCGGGATGGCGGTGGCCCTTGGTCTGGGCGGCGGCAGCGGCGGTGGTCGTCGGCCAGCTTGCGATCCTGCTTCCGGAATGGGCGGAGCTGCTGTTCGGAATTCCCGCGATCCTGCTGGCGTTCGGCGCGGTGCTGTGGACGCGCGGCTTCGGCCCGCAGGACCGCGAGCTGTTCCGCATGCGCAAGGCCGACATCGAGGAGCTGCGTGTGCCGACCCCGGGGGAAAGCGCCGGCGCGCCGCGCTAGCGCTGGCCATGCTCGTTCGTCGCCTCGGACGAACTGCGCGTGGTCAATGCCGGAAGTGGCGCATGCCGGTGAATAGCATCGCCAGTCCGGCCTCGTCGGCCGCGGCGATCACTTCCTCGTCGCGGATGGAGCCGCCGGGCTGGATTACCGCGGTGGCGCCGGCCTCCACCGCCGCAAGCAGCCCATCCGCGAATGGGAAAAAGGCGTCGGAAGCGACGGCCGAGCCGACGGTGCGCGGCTCCGGCCAGCCCATCGTCTCGGCTGCCTCGCGCGCCTTGGCTGCGGCGATGCGGGCGCTGTCGCGACGGTTCATCTGGCCGGCGCCGATGCCGGCGGTGGCGCCGTCTTTGGCATAGACGATGGCATTGGACTTGACGTGCTTGGCCACCGTCCACGCGAACAGGCAGTCGGCAAGCTCGCGCTCGCTCGGCTGGCGGCGAGTCACGCATTTCAGCTGGTCGGGCGTGATCCGGCCATTGTCACGGTCCTGGACGAGCAGCCCGCCGGCGATCACCGCGAGCGTCTGGCCGCCCCGCGCCGGGTCCGGCAGCTCGCCGGTCAGCAATAGCCGCAAATTCTTCTTGCGGGCGAAGATGGCGCGCGCCGCCTCGTCGGCGTCGGGCGCAACGACGACCTCGGTGAAGATGCCAGCGATCTCCTCGGCGGTCGCCCCGTCGAGAACGCGGTTGGCGGCGACAATGCCGCCGAACGCCGAGACGCTGTCGCAGGCCAGCGCCTGGCGCCAGGCTTCGGCCAGCGTTTCGGCGCTGGCGACGCCGCAGGGGTTGGCGTGCTTGACGATGACGATGGTCGGCGGGTCGCCGCGGAACTCGGCGGCGAGATCGAGCGCGGCACCGGCATCGTTGAGATTGTTGTAGCTCAGCTCCTTGCCCTGGACTTGGCTTGCCTGGGCGATACCGGCCGCTGCGGGACCCACGGGCACGTAGAGGGCGGCGCGCTGGTGCGGGTTCTCGCCGTAGCGCAGCTCCATCTTGAGTCGCGACGAGAAGGTCCAGCTTTCCGGAAAACGCTGAGCCAGGTCGCCGAAGGCGAACCATTGCGAGATCATCGAGTCATAAGCGGCGGTCAGCGCGAATGCCTTGGCGGCGAGCCGCTTGCGCAGTGCCACTGTGGTCTGGCCGCCGTTCGCGTCGAGCTCGGCAAGCAGCTCGTCATAGTCGGCGGGGTCGGTGACGATCGCGACATGCGCGTGGTTCTTGGCCGCCGAGCGGACCATCGACGGGCCGCCGATGTCGATGTTCTCGATGATCTCGTCGCGCGCCGCGCCGCGGGCCAGCGTCGCCTCGAAGGGGTAGAGGTTGACGATCACCAGGTCGATCGGCGCGATCTCGTGCTCGGCCATGGCGGCGACATGGTCGGGGTTGTCTCGAACGCCCAGCAGACCGCCGTGAACCTTCGGGTGCAAGGTCTTCACCCGCCCGTCCATCATCTCCGGAAAGCCGGTAAGTTCACTGATGTCGCGCACAACGGCACCGCTTTCGCGAACTCTGGCGGCTGTGCCGCCGGTCGAGACGATCTCGATTTCGTGGCGCGCGAGCCCGGCGACCAGCCGCTCGAGCCCGCTCTTGTCCGACAAGGAAATCAGCGCGCGGCGCGCAGGCACGAGGTCGGTCATCTCTGGTCCTTGTCAGCTGGTGCGGCGGAATTGCCAGGAAACCTCGCCGCCGCCGCCGGATATTTCGCCGAGGATCACCATCTGCACCGTCTCGTGCGGCTGGCCGCGGCCGTCGATCACCAGGCTTTCCTCCATGGTCAGCATCGCGCCGCGGCAGCGGAAACTCCACGGCGGGGCGCCCTTGGAACGCAAGATCGCCCCCATCCGGTCGGCGGTGGGAGTCGCCTCGACGCCGCGGGCGAGGTGGAAGCGGACGGCGAATGGTGCGGCTTCCTTGATCTTGCGGCGGCCCCTGGCGATCAGCTGGTCGGCGCCGCGCAGCTCCTTGCCGTCATTGCCGAGCATCAGGCTGCGCTTGTGGATCAGGCCGAAGCCGCGCACGTAGCCGTCGTGGCTCGCCGCCAGGCGGCTGCAGTCATTGTCCTCGGAACGCTCGACCGGCACCTCGGCGACACCCCTCCCCAGCGAGCCGTCGCCAAGCAATGCAGTCGAATTGGTGTCGGCGAGCACCAATGTGCTGTGCGCCGCGGTCGAGCGCAAAGCCTGCACCAGCTCACTGGACAGGCCGTGCGGCAGCAGCCCCGGGCCGCCGCAATTGACGACCAGCCGCTGCGGGCCATCCGCGAGCTCGAAGGCCAGGGTCGAGGCCGAACCGGTGGCGGACAGCTTCGCGGCCGGCGGCGGCGCGGCGTCGAGCACCAGCACCGTGCCGAGCGCGCTCATCCTTTGATAGCCCCAGCCCTTCGCCTGGCGCAGCGGCCTGGCGCGCAGCCCGCAGCCCTCAACCAATGCGGTCAATCGCGCCGGCTCGCCGGGTCCGCAACCCTGCCAGCTCGAGAGCCCGCCGTCGCCCATGGTGATCCCGTGCAGCGCCGCCAGCGCCGCCGCGGCCGCCGCCTCGATGCCGTCGGGAAGGCTCTGCTTGGCGGCGAAATAAGCGGCGCGGAGCAGGCCAAGGCGGTCGACCAGCAGCACCTGCTCGTCAGGTGAGCGGCTTATCAACCCGCCGTCCTCATATTGGGCGGTGGCCAGCGCCCGGGCGAGGCCGGCCTCCCCGCGCGCGACCCGGGCCACGCCGCCCTGGAGCAGCAGGCCGGCGGCGACCACGCCGCACCAGGCGGTGATCCGCTTGAGCCCCGGCGGCGCCTTGTCGGCATAGGAGTCGAGATGACGGGCGCCGCGGGCCAGGGTGTTGAGCAAGGCGGAGCGGTATCCGGCGTCGCGGCTCGACAAAATGTAGGGGGCGTAGGCCGTCCAGTAGAGGATGCGCTCGCCCCACAGCTCCGGCCGCCACGCCTCGTCAACGCGCGTGCCGTGGGCGAGCAGCCAGCGTCCGGCGAGCGCCTCGGCGAGCCGCGCCCCTTTCTCGCGGCTGGCGGCGGCGGCAAGGTCGCGAAGCCAGGAAAAGCCCTGCAGCTGCTTGGCGGCCGCGCTGCTGCTGCCGACCGTGGCGAAGTCGATGTCTGCGAGGGTCAGCACCTCATTGCCGACGGTCAGCCGCCCGGCCAGCAAGGCATCGCCGCGGCCGCGGTCGCCGTGGACATGGTCCCGCGGCACCGCCACCAGCTTGAGCGGCTGGCGTCCCGATCCCAGCAGCCGGGACACCAGGGAGCCGCGCGCTAGGCGGCGCACGATGTCGCGTTCGGCCGCGGTGACGCCCATGCCTCAGCCCTTGAGGCTGCGGATGTTGGCGGCATAAGCGCCCGCGCCGCCGCGAAAGGCGGCGGTGCCGGCGACCAGTACGGTGGCGCCGGCATTCACCGCCAGCGGCGCCGTCTCGGCATCCACCCCACCGTCGACTTCGAGCGCGACGTCGAGGTTCTGCTTGGCGATGCGGTTGGCGATCGCCTCAATCTTGTTGAGCTGGCTGGAAATGAACTTCTGCCCGCCGAAGCCCGGGTTGACGCTCATCACCAGCACCAGGTCGAGCTCCTCAAGCACATAATCGAGCATCTTGGCGGGGGTCGCAGGGTTCAGCGACACGCCGGCCTTCTTGCCCAGGCCCTTGATGCGCTGAATGGTGCGGTGGAGGTGCGGTCCCGCCTCGGGGTGAACGGTGATGAGGTCGGCCCCGGCCTCGGCGAACGCATCGAGGAAGTTGTCGACTGGCGAGATCATCAGATGGACGTCAAAGGGCTTGGCGCTGTGTGGGCGCAGCGCCTTCACCACCGCGGGGCCGATCGTCAGATTGGGGACGAAGTGGCCGTCCATGACGTCGATGTGGATCCAGTCGGCGCCGGCGGCGTCGATCGCCCGCACCTCCTCGCCCAGCCGGGCGAAATCGGCCGACAAGATGGAGGGGGCGATCAGCGGCGCGGCTGCACTTTGGGCCATGGCCGCCAATAACGGTCTTCAGCCGCGGCGGACAAGGCGGGCGATGAAGAATCCATCAAGCCCGCCTTCCGCCTCGAGGAGGCCGGGAAGGATCCGCACCCAGCCGCGGGGATGTGGCGTCACGAAGGCGGGCAGCGTCTCGGCGGGAGCGATGGCCCAGCCGCTGTTTCCGGCAAGGAACGCCTCGATCACCTGCTCGCCTTCCTGGGGCTCGAGGGAGCAGACCGAGTAGACCAGGCTTCCCCCGGGCCGCACCCAGCCGCGGGCGCGGGCGAGCAGCCGCAATTGCGCTTCGGCCGCCTCGCGGATGAAGGCGGGCCGCACCCGATGGAGCACTTCCGGGTGGCGGCGGAAGGTGCCGGTCGCGGAGCAGGGCGCGTCGACCAGCACCGCGTCGAACGGCGCGGGCGCATCCCAGCCGAAGGCATCGGCAGCGGCCAGCTTGGCTGCGAGCCCGGTGCGCGCAAGATTGTCGGAGAGTCGCGCCAGACGACTTTCCGAGCGATCGAGCGCCGTCACCCGGGCGCCGGCCGCGGCCAGCTGCATGGTCTTGCCTCCGGGCGCCGCGCAGGCGTCGAGCACGGTGCCATGCCGCGGCATCAGCCGCGCCGGAAGCGAGGCGGCGAGGTCCTGGACCCACCAGCCGCCCTCCCCATAGCCTGGCAGTTCGGCGACCGAGGCGCCGCCGTGCAGCCGCACGTGGCGCTCGGCAAGCGAGGTGCCGCCATGCGCCTCAGCAAAGGCGGCAGCGGCCGCCGCCTCGGCGAAGCTGAGGTCGAGCGGGGGACGCCGGACGATGGCTCGCCGGGCCGCCTCGACCACTTCCCCTCCCCAGGCTTCGCCCCAGCGCTGCTCCACCGCCGGGGGCAAATGCGTCGAGTGGCCGGCCGTGATCCCTCGCCGCAGCAATGTGCCGAGCACGCCGTGGACCAGCCGCCGCGGGCCCCCCTCGACCAGAGGCAGAGCAGTGGCGACGATCGCGTGGTCCGGCACGGACATGACCAGCTTCTGGGCAAGAGCCAGGCGAAGCACCATCCGCGCCTTCGAATCGTCCGGCAGCGCCTCCCGCGTCGCGCCGTCGATCAAGCTGTCGAGCTCAGGCAGGCGGCGCAAAGTCTCGCCGACGATCGCCAGCGCCAGCGCCTGGTCATTGGCCGGCAGCCGGGCGCCGCCCTGCGCCGCCGAATCGACCGTCTGACCGCCGCGCAGCACGCGATCGAGGATGCGCAGCGCCGCGCGGCGCGCCTCGACGCCTTCGAGACTTGGCCTGGCGCCCTTCAACGCCCATCTCCAAGCCCATGAAGCGGCCCAAGCATCTCGACCCGCCCGCCTATCTCAGCAAGTCGCCACCGGTTCCTGAACCCGGCACCGCCGAGCCGCCGCCGCCGCCGCCAGAGGGCGAGGCTGAACGACTCGACCCGACCCGCTACGGCGACTGGGAAAAGAAGGGCGTTGCGATCGACTTCTGATGGCCGCCTCGTCATTGCGCCTCGGGGCGCGGCGGGCGCGACAGCAATTGCTCGAGCACCGCGTCGACGCTGACGCTGCCGGCAAGCAGGGCCGCGACCGCCTCGACGATCGGCATGTCGACCATTTTCTCGCGGGCGAGCCGCGCCAGCACCGGCGCGGTGAACGCGCCCTCGGCGACAGTGCGGCGGTCGGCCATCAGCTCGGCAGCACTGCGGCCTTCGCCGATCCCAACCCCAAGCGAGAAATTGCGCGAGCTGGTCGACGAGCAGGTCAGCACCAGGTCGCCGAGCCCCGAAAGGCCAGCCAGCGTCTCCCGCCGAGCGCCCATCGCTAGCCCGAAACGGGTCATTTCCGCGAAGCCGCGGCCGATCAGCGCCGCGCGCGCGTTCTGACCGAGCCCCTTGCCCTCGACCACCCCGCAGGCGATCGCCAGCACGTTCTTGACCGCGCCCCCGATTTCCGCGCCGGCGAGGTCATCGCTGAGATAGATTCGGAAGGTCGGGCGGGCGATCGCGTCGCGCAGCCGCTCGCCGAGTTCGCCCTGTTCGGCGGACAGGGTCACCGCGGTCGGCAGGCCCGCCGCAACCTCATGCGCGAAAGTAGGGCCCGACAGCACCGCCACCTCGGCGCCGGGGCAGGCCTCACGCGCCACCCGGTGGAGCAAGGCGCCGCTCCGCTCCTCGATCCCCTTCGAGCACAGCACCAGCGGCCTTGCGCAGCGCGGCGCCGCCTCCAACACCGAGCGCATGTGCTGGGCGGGGGTGACCACCAGCCACGCATCGCAGCCTTCGAGCTCGTCGAGATCGTCGGTGGCGCGGATGCTCGGCTCGAGCACGCGGCCGGGCAGGAACAGGCTATTCTCGTGCCGGCCGTTGACGCTCTCGACCACGTCGCGCTCGCGCGCCCACAGCAATGTGTCCCTGCCGCCGCTTGCCAGCACCTGCGCCAGCGCCGTGCCCCAGGCGCCGCCGCCGATGACCCCCAGCCGATCGAGGCTCATGCCTTGACCCCGGCGCCGCGCACCTTGCCAGCGGTAGCATCGAGCGGCCAGCGCGCGCGCGCCGGCGCGTCGAGTCCGTCGGTAAGCCCTGCGGCGAGGCGCTCGGCACCGGCCCAGGCGATCATCGCCGCATTGTCGGTGCACAGCCAGGCCGGCGGCACCGCGAAGCGGCGGCCGCTTGCCGAGGCGAGATCGGCAAGGGCGCCGCGCACCGCGCGATTGGCCGCGACCCCGCCCGCCACGACCAGTGCCGGCGCCGTGCTCGCCGCCAGCGCCCGCGCGGTGCGGTCGACCAGGCAGTCGACCACCGCCTGCTGGAAGCAGGCGGCGATGTCGGCGGGCTGATGCTCGCCGGTCGCCACCGCCCGCTGCACCGCGCTCTTGAGGCCGGCGAAGGAGAAATGCGGCTCGGACGAGCCGACCAACGGCCGCGGCAGCGGCACCGCGTCCGCCTTGCCCTCAGCCGCCAGCGCCTCGAGCGCGGGGCCTCCGGGATAGGGCAGGCCGAGCAGCTTCGCCGCCTTGTCGAACGCCTCGCCGGCGGCATCGTCGATGGTTGTCGCGAGCCGCCGATAGTCGCCGACGCCGCAAACTTCGAGCAGCTGACAATGGCCGCCGGACACCAGCAGCAGCAGAAAGGGAAAACCGAGGTCGGGATCGACCAGCCGCGGCGATAGCGCGTGGCCTTCGAGATGATTGAGCGCGATCAGCGGCTTGCCGGCCGCCAGCGCCAGCCCCTTGCCGGTCAGCAAGGCGACCATCACCCCGCCGATCAGCCCCGGGCCCGCCGTTGCGGCAATGGCATCGACGTCGCCGATCGCCAGGCCCGCCTCGGCGAGCACCTGGCGGACCAGGTCGGGCAGGATTTCGACGTGGGCGCGCGCGGCGATTTCCGGCACCACCCCACCGAAGGGCCGATGAGCCTCATTCTGCCCGATCACCGCCTGCGCGAGGATCTGCCGGTCGCTGGTCACCAGCGCGGCCGCGCTGTCGTCGCAGGAAGATTCCAGGCCCAGGATCAATGCCATCTGGTCTGCGCCTTTGCCTGAAGCGGGCTGGATGCACTAGGGGTGGAGCATGCACACGCAATTGAGGCTCGGGACTCGCGGCTCGCCGCTGGCGCTGGCGCAGGCGCGCAAGGTCGCCGCGGCGATCGAAACGGCGCAACGCTGGCCCGCCGACTATGTTGAAATCGTGCCCATCAGGACCACCGGCGACAAGATCCAGGACCGGCCCCTGGCTGAGGTTGGCGGCAAGGGGCTGTGGACCAAGGAACTCGACCAGGCCTTGCTCGCCGGCGATGTCGATTTCTGTGTCCATTCGATGAAGGACGTCGAGAGCGAGCGCCCGCCGACGATCCACATTGCCGCGATGCGGCCGCGCGGCGACTATCGCGACCGGCTGATCGGCGCCGCCAGCATTGCCGACCTGGGTGAAGGCGCGCGGGTCGGCACCTCTTCACCGCGACGGGCAGCGCAATTGCTCCACCTTCGGCCCGACCTCCGGATCGTGCCGCTTCGCGGCAATGTCGAGACCCGGCTGCGCAAGCTGGAGGCCGGCGAAGTCGACGCGACCCTGCTCGCCTCCGCCGGGCTCAAGCGCCTTGGCCTCGAGAAGGTCGGCACAGCCATTCCGGTCGAGCAATTGCTTCCCGCGCCGGCGCAGGGTGCGCTGGGCATGGAATGCCGGACCGACGACAACCGCACGCAGAGCGTGCTGACCACCGTCAACAACCAGATCAGCTTCTCGGCGATCATGGCCGAGCGGGCCTTCACCAAGGCGCTCGGTGCCTCCTGTCACTCGCCGGTCGCGGCCCTGGCGTTGCTCGACGACGGCGAGCTGAGGATGCGCGCCCAGCTCTATTCCGAAGACGGGAAAGACATGATCGAGGACAAGATCGTGTTCGACTGCGACGACCGCGAGGCGCCCGTGGCGCTTGCCCGGCGCATGCTCGACCAGGCGCCGGACAGCATCCGGAGGCTGTTCAGCGGCGCATGAGGCGCCTGGTCGTCCTGCGTCCCGAGCCCGGCGCCGGCGCCACCGTCGAGCGCGCCCGCGCGCTTGGGCTGGAGGTGCTCGCCATGCCCCTGTTCCGGATCGCGCCGCTGGACTGGCAGGCGCCGGAGCCGGGCGGCTTCGACGGGCTGCTCGTGACCAGCGCCAATGCCCTGCACCACGGCGGCGAGCAGCTCCAGCGCCTGCGCGGGCTCAAGGCATATGCGGTCGGCGAGGCCACCGCGGCGGCAGCGCGTGAGGCCGGTTTCGACGTCGCCGCAACTGGCGACTCAGGGGTCGAGCGGCTGCTCGGTTCGCTCGAGGCCGGGACGAAGCTGCTGCACCTGTGCGGCGAGGATCGCACCCAGGTACTGGCGCGGCAGGCCATCACGGCCCTGCCCGTCTACCGCGCCGAGGCGCTCGAACCGCCGTCCTGCTTTGCGGGCATCGGCGGATCGACCGTGGCGGTCCATTCCCCCCGTGCCGGACGGCGGCTGGGCGAGCTCGCTGACGACGAGGGGCTTGAACGGGGCCACATCCGGGTCGCGGCGATCAGCCCCGCCGCCGCCGAGGCCGCGGGGCCGGGCTGGCAATGCTGCGAGGCGGCCCAGGCGCCCAGCGATGAGGCTTTGCTGGCTCTCGCGGCGCGGCTGTGCGACAAACCGTGTCCGAAATGACGGCGCCAGCAATCCGAAGCGGCCTCAGCTGGAGCGCGCGCCTGCTGATCGCGCTCAGCCTGATCCTGCTCGGCGGAGCGGCGGCGGTCTGGGCGCTCGCCCGGTACGAACGCGCTGCAGTGCTGCTGGGAGTCGCGCCGCAGGCGCCCGCCCCCGTCACCGCCCCGCAGCCGATCATGCCCGCCGCCATCCCTGCACCGCCGCCGCTGCCGGCCGGCGAGGCTTCCGCGCGCATCGCCGAGCTCGAGGCGCGGCTTGCCCGGATCGAAGATGTGACGCAGCGGGTGGAAGGCTCGGCCGGTCGCGCCGATGCTCTTGTCGTCGCTTTCGCCGCGCGCCGGGCGCTCGATCGCGGCGTGGCGCTCGGCTATCTCGAGGGCCTGCTCGTCGACCGCTTCGGCCGCGAGCACCCGCGCGCCGTCGCCACCATCGTCACCGCCTCGCGCAGCCCGGTTCGGCTCGACCAGTTGGCGGCTGAATATGACGCGCTTAGACCTGAGCTGCGCGGCACCGGCCCGGGCGAGAACATGTGGGCCGGCGTACGGCGCGAATTCGCCTCGCTGATCGAGATCCGCCGTGCCGATCGCCCCTCGACCAAGCCCGACGCCCGTCTTGACCGGGCGCGTCAGCGCCTTGCGATCGGGGACGTCGATTCCGCGCTTGCCGAGACCATGCGATTGCCCGGCGCGCCCCGCGCCGCCGCCTGGGCGGCCAAGGCGCGTCGCTACGTTGCTGCCCACCGCGCGCTCGACGAGATCGAATCCGCCGCCTTGCTGGTCGGCGCCCCCGGGCGCTGAACGGGGCTCAAATCAGCTCTTGGCAAGTCGCGCCGGCTTTGCGATTCTGCGCATTGGGGGACTGGGGACTTGCACAGCGCCGGTTCAGCCGCGCGGCGGTAAAGTCCCGGAAATGTTACGGATTTGGCGGGGAGTTAAGGGGTCATGACGTCATTGTTGAGCCAGATGGGGCTGGCGCTGGCGCTGGTACTCGGCGGTGCCGCGCAGTTTGGCGCATCGGCCGGCGCTCAGCCGCAGCTTCCGCGCCCGGTCTACCCGCAGCCGGCGGTCGTTCCCCCGGCGCCGGTCGCGCCACATTATCTCCGCGACCGGCTTCAAACTCTCGGGCGGCAATTCGACGGCCGCGTCGGCATCACCGTGCGTGCGGTCAATGATGGCTGGGGCACCGGCTGGCGCGAGGACGATCTCTATCCCCAGCAGAGCGTCAGCAAATTGTGGGTGGCGATCACCGCGCTGGACGCGGTCGACAAGGGTCGCGTCCGGCTCGACGACCAGGTGACCCTGAGCCGCAGCGACCTCACTCTGTTCCACCAGCCGATCGCCGCCAAGGTGCTCGGCGGCGGCCACACCACCACTTTGTCGGCCCTGATGTGGGAAGCGATCACCAAGAGCGACAATACCGCCAACGACAAGTTGATGCGTTCGGTCGGGGGGCCGGCCGCTGTGCGCGCGATGATCGCCGAGAAGAAGCTCGGGGCAATCCGCTTTTACGATGGCGAGCGCTCGCTGCAGAGCCGCATTGCAGGCCTGACCTGGAGCCAGAGCTACTCCATCGGCAATGCCTTTTATGAGGCCCGCAGCGCCTTGCCGCAGCCGGTCCGCCAGGCGGCCTTCAACCGCTATGTGGAGGATCCCTACGACGGGGCGGCGCCGAGCGCGATCGTCAACGCGCTTGCCAGGCTCAAGCGGGGCGAGCTGCTGTCGCCGAGTTCGACCCAGAAACTGCTTTCGGTGATGGGCAATACCCGCACCGGCAAGAACCGGCTGCGCGGCGGGCTCAAGGAGGGGTGGACGCTGAGCCACAAGACCGGCACCGGCCAGGTGCTCGGGGCGGTGCAGGCGGGCTATAACGACATCGGCATCGTCACCGCGCCCGACGGGCGCAGCTATGCGGTGGCGGTAATGATCAAGAAGACCTCAGCCCCGCTGCCGACCCGGATGGCGCTGATGAACAACGTCGTGCGCGCGGTCATCACCCAGCACGAAATGACCCACGGCGCGCGCTACACGCTCTAGGGCGCAGCCCGGCGAAGGCGATCGGAGGTTCGCTGCTGATGCTGGTCGCTGGAGCGGGCGAAGGGATTCGAACCCTCGACCCCAACCTTGGCAAGGTTGTGCTCTACCCCTGAGCTACGCCCGCTCTGGCGTGGGCCGGCGATGGTGATCCGCATCGCGATTCACCCGGCCGGAGGCGGCGCGCTATCAGGGGGGCGTGAGCTTTGCAAGGCCTGTGCGCCTCGGTGCGGAGCAGGTACGCGCCGGCCGCGAGTTCGGCTTGTGAGCGCGCCGCCGTCCGCCCATATGGGCCGCAACTTGCAACGGTTGATCCGGAGAGAAGAACTTGGCGAGCCTGGGACTGAGCGAAGCCGACCGCGGGGCGATCCAGCGCTTCGATGCCGACGTGATCCAGCCATCGAAGGCGAGCCTCGTCGTCCTCCAGTTCACTGCCGAATGGTGCGGCCCCTGCAAGCAATTGTCGCCGATCCTCGACAAGGTTGCCAACGACTATGCAGCCAAGGGCGTCAAGCTGGTGCGGATCGACGTCGACAAGGAAAAGATGATCGCGGCGCAGTTCCGCATCCAGTCGATCCCCACCGTCTACGCCTTTTACCAGGGGCAGCCGGTCGCCGACCTCACCAGCTATCGCAGCGAAGGCCAGATCGGGCGGGTGCTCGACCAGCTGCTGGCCCAGCTCCAGGTCAGCGGCGAAGGCGCGGCGCTCGAGGCCGAGATCGAGCCGCTGATCGCCATGGGCGAAGAGATCCTGGCTGGCGGCGACCCGGCGCGCGCGGAGAGCATCTTCCGGCAGATCCTCGACATGGCGCCCGACAATCCCGAGGTGATCGGCGGGCTTGCCCGTGCCCTCGTTGCGGGCGGCCGCAACGATGACGCGCGCGCTGTGCTGGACGCGGCGCCCGACAGTGCTGCCAAGGCACCGCCGGTGGCGCGGGCGCGAGCAGCGCTCGACCTGGCATCAGCGGCGCCTGCGGGCGCGACGGCCGAGCTGGAGGCGCGGGTCCAGGGCAATCCCGACGACCATGACGCGCGGCTGGAGCTGGCCGCGGCGCTGATCGCCGCCGGCGAGCGCGACCGCGCCGCCGACGTGCTCCTCGAAAGCATCGCCCGCGACAAGGACTGGAACGAAGGGGCGGCCCGCAAGCGGCTGCTGCAGCTAATCGAGGCACAGGGGCTCGACGATCCGTGGGGCCGCGCGCAGCGCCGGCGCCTCTCGGCCTTGCTCTTCACATGAGCATGCGCAGCCTGCGCGTGCCGATCTTCCCGCTGCCCGGTGCGCTGCTGTTCCCCCGCGCGCAGCTGCCACTGCACATCTTCGAGCCGCGCTATCGCGAGATGGTGCGCGATGCGATCGACGGGGCCGCCCAGATTGGAATGATCCAGCCGAGCGGCCCCGGGGACGACAAGCCGCCGCTCTACGAAGTCGGCTGCCTCGGTGAGATCGTCGGCGTCGAGGAGCTGGAGGACGGCCGCTTCAACATCGTCCTGCTCGGCTCCAGCCGCTTCCGCATGCTGGGCGAAGCCGATCTCGGCACGCCCTACCGCAATGCCGAAGTCGACCCGGCCGCCTTCGACGATAGCGAGCCCGACCCGCTCGGCCTCGCCCAGCGTGCCGAGGTCGAGCGCGAGTCGCGGCGGCTCGGCGACGCACTCGGGCTGGTCGTCGACTGGGCCGCGGTCAGCCGCCTCGACGACGAGATGCTGGTCAACGCCATCTCCCAGGTCGCGCCGTTCGACGTCGGCGCCAAGCAGGCGCTGCTGGAGTCGGAGAGCCTCGCCGCCCGCGCCGATCTGCTCGTGCAGCTGATGCAGTTCCAGCGCATGGCGGTCACGGGCGGCGTCGACGTCGAACCGACGCTGCAATAGGCGGGCGCGCAGCCCGTCAGGGGACGAGCGAGCATCGGCCTCAGATCGGCAACCCCCTCAGAAGCAGCGGCAGCTCGCCCGAGGTGCCGCGTGCCTCGCTCATCAGCCGGTTCGTGACCGGCCGGAAGCGGCCGACCAGCCCCATTCCAAGGCGGCGCACGGCCGAGGCCGTCCGGCCGGGAATCCCGTAAACCCGCGTCAGCGAGTCGGTGGCAAAGGCGACCGACAGGCTGTCGAGCGACCGCCAGCGCTGGTAGCGCTCGAGCAGCTGCGCATCGCCAAGGTCGAGCCCGAGCCGCGCGCCCTCGACCAGCACCTGCGCGAGGGCGGCGGCGTCGCGGAAGCCGAGGTTGAGGCCCTGGCCGGCGATCGGGTGGATCGCGTGCGCGGCGTCGCCGACCAGCGCCAGCCGCTGAGCCGTGATCTGGGCGGCATGGTGGAAGCCGAGCGGATAGGACGAGCGCGGCGCGGCGAGAGCGATGCGGCCAAGGAAGCCGCCCATCGCCGCCTCTGCCTCGGCGGCGAAGTCGTCGTCGCTGAGCGACAGCCAGCCGCGGGCGTCCGCCGTCGGCACCGACCAGACGATCGCCGAGCGGTGCCCCTCGCAATCGTCGGTCATCGGCAGCAGCGCGAACGGTCCGCTCGGGAAGAAGATTTCATAGGCCACATTGTCGTGGGGCCGCTCGTGGCGCAGGGTCGAGACTATGGCCGCATGGTCGTAGCGCCAGCGCGCGGAGCGGATGCCCGCCGCTTCGCGGGTCGGCGAGTTGCGGCCGTCGGCGGCGACCAGCAGCGGCGCGCTGAGCCGGCGGCCGTCGGCGAGTGACGCCATGACGCCATGTTCGCCGCGCTCGATGACGGTGGGCCGCGACTTCCACAGCAGCCAGCTATTCCTCCCCGCCTCGACCCGCGCCCGCAGCGCGGCCCGCAGGTGCCGGTTCTCGTGCATGGTGCCGAGCGGCTCGTCATCGTCGGCCGGCGGCTCGAAATGCAGGCCGCCGGGCTCCAGCCCGTCGGCAACGGCGATGCGCCGGATCGGGCAGCCGGGCTCCGGCAGATGATCGCAGACGCCGATCGCGCCCAGCATCCGCATCGAACTCGACGACACCGCGCTGGTGCGGCCGTCGAACGCGGCGGTGGTGCGCTCCTGCGGGTCGGCAGGGTCGACGATGATTGCCGACAGGCCGCTGGCGTCGAGGGCCGAGGCGAGCGCCAGCCCGACCATGCCGCCGCCAAGGATGATCACGTCCGCGCGGTCCATGGCGCCCGCTTAGCTCCACCGTCGTCCGGGCGAAACCCGGGAGCTTAGCGGTATGCAGTCCCGGCGACGACGGCCTGCACAGCCATGACGCCATGCCCGCGAAAGCGTCGCTTGACCGCGGAGTCCCGCCCAAGGCATTCTGAGCGCCGGGTTTTGGGGAGGGGTGACATGGCGAGCGCTGCAGCGCGGGCAGGCAAAAGGGACCTTGGCCCCGACTGGCGCGATGCGCTCCAGGCGTCGGCCCGGCGCTTGGCCCTGCGCAGCTGGGGCGCGGCCCTGGTGGGGCTCGCCCTGGCGCTGGCGCTGGCGCTTGCCACCCACAGCACCACCGACCCGAGTTTCACCACCGCCGCGGGCGGCCCGCCGGTCAACTGGCTTGGCGCGTTCGGCGCTTATGCCAGCGATGCCCTGCTGTTGTTCTTCGGCCTGGGCTCGGTGCTGTTCCTGCCGGTGATCGCGCTCGCCGGGATCCGCATGATGCGGCTCGAGCGCTCCGGCAAGATCGGCCGCTCGCTGCTCGTCGCCGCGCTTGGCGCGGTACTGGTCGGCATCGCCCTTGGCCTCACCAGCGGTTCCGCGGTGTCGGGGCTGCCCGGCGGCTGGGGCGGCGCGCTCGGGCTTGCCGCCGCACACGGCGTCGACAGCGGCCTCGGCCTGATCCGCAACCCGTCGATCGAAGGCCCGACGCGACTGGCTTTGCTGCTGCTGTTCGCCATCGGCGGGCTGATGCTCGGCTATCTCGCGCTTGGCCTGCTGCCCGAGGAAAAGAGCCGAATCGCAGGGTTGTTCAGGCGCGAGCCGAGGCCACGAGCGCCAAGGCCCCGTCGCACCAGCGAAACCGCCGACGAGCGTTCGCTCGCCGCCGCGCCGCCGAGGTCGCGGCCGGCGGTGGCCGTGGCCGAGCCGGCCAAGCCGGTCGTCCCGGCATCGCGCGCCTCGGCCGCACGCCGGTCGGCGGCGTCGCAGCCGAGCCTGGCGCTTGGCGACAATTATGCGCTCCCCACGACCGAGCTGCTCAGCGCCCCGCCGGAAAGCGGCCGCACCCAGATCGACCGCGCGGGCCTCGAGCGCAACGCGCGCCTGCTCGAATCGGTGCTTGAGGACTTCCACGTGCGCGGCGACATCGTCGAGGTCCGCCCCGGCCCGGTCGTCACCATGTACGAGCTCGAGCCAGCAAGCGGGATCAAGGCGAGCAGGGTGATCCAGCTCGCCGACGACATTGCCCGCAACATGTCGGCTCTGTCTGCCCGTGTCGCCACCATCCCCGGCCGCAGCGTGATCGGCATCGAGCTTCCCAACCCGAAGCGCGAGGCGGTGTCGCTGAGCGAGCTGATCGGCAGCCAGGCGTTCGAGGACCAGAACATGGCGCTGCCGCTGATCCTGGGGAAGAACATCGCCGGCGATCCCGTCATCGCCGATCTTGCGCCAATGCCGCATTTGCTGGTCGCCGGCACCACCGGCTCGGGCAAGTCGGTCGGCCTCAACTGCATGATTCTGTCCTTGCTCTACCGGATGACTCCCGACGAGTGCCGGCTGATCATGATCGACCCGAAGATGCTCGAGCTGAGCATGTACGAGGACATTCCGCACCTGCTGGCGCCGGTGGTGACCGAGCCGGGCAAGGCCATCCGCGCGCTCAAGTGGACCGTCGAGCAGATGGAGGAGCGCTACCGGATGATGGCGAGTCTGGGCGTGCGCGCACTGCCCAGCTTCAATGCCAAGGTCCGTGACGCCAAGGCCAAGGGTTCCAAGCTCGGCCGCCGCGTCCAGACCGGCTATGACGCGGAGAGCGGGCAACCCGTCTACGAGACCGAAGAACTGGAATATGACGTACTGCCGCAGATCGTCGTCATCATCGACGAGCTCGCCGACTTGATGATGACGGCCGGCAAGGAGGTCGAGTTCCTTGTCCAGCGCCTTGCCCAAAAAGCCCGAGCCGCGGGCATCCACCTGATCATGGCGACTCAGCGGCCGTCGGTCGACGTCATCACCGGCGTCATCAAGGCCAATCTGCCGACCCGCATCAGCTTCCAGGTGACGAGCAAGATCGACAGCCGCACCATCCTCGGCGAGCAGGGCGCCGAGCAGCTGCTCGGCAAGGGCGACATGCTCTACATGCCCGGCGGCAAGCAGATCATGCGCGTCCACGGCCCCTTCGTCTCCGATGACGAGGTGCGGGCGGTCGCCGAGCATTGGCGCAAGCAGGGCGTGCCCGACTATATCCAGGCGGTGACCGAGGAGCCCGAGGACGGCGGCTATCTGTTCGACGGCCAGCCGACCGAGGACGAGGACGCCGAGACCCAGCTCTACCGCAAGGCGGTGCAGATCGTCGCCGAAAGCCAGAAGGCCTCGACCTCCTACCTGCAGCGGCAGCTGCGCGTCGGCTACAACAGCGCTGCGCGGCTGATCGAACGCATGGAAAAGGACGGCAAGGTCGGCGTTCCCGACCACGTCGGCCGCCGCGAAGTGCTGATCGACCACGACGGCCACCCGATCTGACGCGCCTTCCACCTGAACGGGGAGGAACGGACGGGTTCAGTGGACATTCAATGCGCCGACGCCAGTTTCGCGGCCAAATCAGTCTCCAGGAGCATCATTCATGACTTTCCCAACTGCTTTCGCGCGCGCGCTTGCGCCGGTCGCGATCGTCGCCGCAGCGGCGGTGCCGGCGCCGGCCGCCGCAAACCAGGCGGACCTCGCCAAGGTGCAGGCGCACCTCACCGCGGTGCAGTCGATGACCGCCAACTTCGTCCAGACCGACGCCCGTGGCCGGTCGATGAGCGGCACGCTGCAGCTCAAGCGCCCCGGCCGGATTCGCTTCCAGTATGGCAGCGGCGACCTGCTTCTGGTCGCCGACGGCAACCGGCTCAATTTCCTCGATTATCAGGTCGGGCAGAAATCGACATGGCCGCTCAACAAGACGCCGCTCGGCGTGCTGCTGGCGGCCAATCCGAACCTCAAGTCGCGCGCACAGGTGATGCCGAGCGAGGATCCGCGCGTGCTTGTGGTGCGCGCCCGCGACCCTGCCCAGTTCGGCACGTTGGTGCTCGCCTTCCTGCGCGAGCCCTCGGCCCCTGCCGGGCTCAAGCTCTACGGCTGGACCGCGGTCGATGCCCAGAACAAGAGGACCACGGTCCGGCTCAGCGACCAGCGCTACAATGTCGCGGTACCGGAAAGCGCGTTCAGCTTCCGGGAACCCGCGAAAAAGCGCCGCTGAGCGCAAAAATAGTAGCGGATCGCTACCTGTTCATCGCCGCGTCAGCCAGGGTCGGCTAGACCAAAGGTGATCCTGAAAGGCTTGGGGTTTCCCCCTGTTACCCTTGCCGCAGGTTCCCTTGCGTGACGAACGCTCGGTCGGCCCCCGCTCCACGCCCCCGGAGCGGGGGCCTTTTCTTTGCCTTGCGGCCGCGCCGCGGGCTAGGGGGCTCTGGTGACCAAGCGGATCAAGATCGCGTCCTGGAACGTCAATTCGGTGCGCGCGCGCAGCGGCATCGTCGAGCGCCTGCTCGACGAGCAGCAGCCCGACATCCTCTGCCTGCAGGAGACCAAGGCGACCGATGACGTCTTCCCCGCCGCCATCTTTGCGCGCCGCGGCTACGTCCACTCCGCCCTCAACGGCCAGAAGATGCACCACGGCGTCGCCATCCTCAGCCGGCTCCCGCTGCGCGAGCCTGGCAGTCACGACTGGCAGGACAATGGCGAGGCCCGCCACGTCGGCGTCCGCCTCGAATGCGGGATCCGGCTTGAGAACGTCTACGTGCCCGCCGGCGGCGACGTCCCCGACCGCAATCTCAACCCCAAGTTCGGCCAGAAGCTCGACTTCATTGCTCGCATGACCCGGTGGTCGGAGGGACTGCGCGAACCGACCGTGATCGTCGGCGACTTCAACGTCGCCCCGCTCGAATGCGACGTGTGGAGCCACAAGGCCTTGCTCGACGTCGTCAGCCACACGCCGGTCGAGGTCGAGGCCCTGACCGGGCTTCAGCAGGCGCACGACTGGATCGACATTGGCCGCAGCTTCGTGCCGGCGCCGGGGCGCTGCTTCACCTGGTGGAGCTATCGCTCGCCCGACCATACCAAGAACGATCGCGGCCGCCGTCTCGACCACATGTGGGCCTCGCCCGAGCTGAAGGGCGTCGTGGTCTCGCATCAGGTGCTCGAGCCATGCCGAAGCTGGGCCCGGCCTTCGGACCATGTTCCCTTGATTTGCGAGCTGGAGATTTGAGCCAAACGCCGGCGATCGCGCAGGCGCTGGCGGCGCTCAAGGGCGGCCGGCCCGTGCGGATCGATGGCGTCGTTCCCCTCGACGTGCTGGCCGTGGAGACCGCGAGTGCGGAGATGCTCGACCTGCTCGACCCTGGCGGGAAGGCGACGCTGCTGCTCAGCGGCCACCGTGCCGCGGCGCTGTCGCTGGCCAACGAGAAGGAAGCGGCCGACCCGGCGCGGCCGGTGCTGGTCGCCCGCGCCGACTGGCTCGACGTCGCTGCCGCCCAGGCCATGGCCGACGCAGGAAGCGACATGGCGCGGGCTCCGATTGGCCCCCTGCGACCGCTGCCGCTGCACGCCGCCAGTGCTGCCGCCGCCGCGATGCGCCTGGCGCGGATCGCCGGGCTGCTGCCGGCGCTGTGGGTGCTCGAGCAAACGGCGGCACCCGCGGCGCGCGTCAAGACAACAGCCGTGGATCAGGCATCCGTGCAGCCGCAAATGCGGCTGGTCACCCGAGCGCACCTGCCGCTCGAGGGCGTGCCCGAGACGCAGATCACTGCCTTCCGGAGCGAGGACGACGGCCAGGAGCATGTGGCGCTGGTGATCGGGGCGTTTGGCGGACTGCCGCCGATGGTGCGCCTGCACAGCGAATGCCTGACGGGCGACGTGTTCGGCTCGCTCAAATGCGATTGCGGGCCGCAGCTCAGGGAGGCGCTGCGCCTGATCGGCGCGGCCGGCGGCGGGGTGCTGCTCTACCTGCGCCAGGAAGGGCGCGGCATCGGCCTTGCCAACAAGCTTCGCGCCTATGCACTCCAGGACCGCGGGCTCGACACTGTCGAGGCCAACCAGCGGCTCGGCTTTGCCGACGACGAGCGCGGCTATGCCCAGGCGGCGGCCATGCTGGAAGGGCTAGGCGTGAGGGAGGTTCGGCTGCTGACGAACAATCCCGCCAAGGTGGCCGGGCTCGAAAGTGCCGGCATCCGCGTCACCGAGCGCGTCGCCCACCACATGCCGGCCAATCCGCACAACGCCGATTATCTCGAGACCAAGCGGCGCAGGAGCGGGCATTTGCTCTAGCCTTCGAACAAGGCCGTGCCGACCCGCACCGCCGTGGCGCCGAGCATCACCGCGGCCTTGAAGTCCGACGACATGCCCATGCTGAGCCCGGTGACGCCATGGTCCCGCGCGATCCTGGCCAGCAAAGCGAAGAAAGGCGAAGGCTCGAGCCCCAGCCGCGGGATCGCCATGAGCCCGGCAAGCGGCAGTGGGGAGGCGCGCACCGCCGCGACCAAGGCGCCCACCTCCTCGAGCGCGCAGCCGCCCTTTTGCTCCTCCTCGCCGATATTGACCTGGACGTAGACGCCGGGCGCGCGACCGGCCTTGTCGGCTTCCCGGACGAGGGCCTCGAGCAGCGACAGCCGGTCGACCGAATGGATGACATCGAACAGCCGCACCGCCTCGGCGGCCTTGTTCGACTGCAGCCGGCCGATGCAGTGCAGCGTGAGGCCAGGGTGGCGGGCGAGGAGCCCCGGCCATTTCGCCGCCGCCTCCTGGACCCGGCTCTCGCCGAAATGCCGCTGCCCGGCGGCGATCAGCGCTGCGATCTCGCCAGCTTCGCGGGTCTTGCTGACGGCGATCAGCGTCACGTCGTCGGGGTCGCGCCGGGCCAGCCGCGCCGCCGCGCCGATTTCCTGGATGATGCGCTGGCGGCGGGTGACGGCGTCGGTCATCGCCGCGCTATAGGAAGCGCCATGCAGCGCCGCCAGAGCTTGCCCGTTGCGTGGCTGATCACCGATGCGCGGATCGGCGCGCCGCTGGAGTCGCTCGCCCGCCGTCTGCCGCGCGGCAGCGGGCTCATCCTGCGCGACGGGGCAGAGCTGACGCCGAGGCTGCGGCTGATCGCCCGCCGCCGCTCACTGGCACTGGTCGATGAGCGCCAGCGCGGCGCGGCCCGCGTCCACGATCCGCGCGAGATCCGCCGCGAACGTCTTGCGGGCCGGCGCCTGCTGCTGCTCTCGCCCTTGTTCGAGACCCGCAGCCATCCCGACTGGCGGCCGCTGCCGCGGATGCGGGCTGCAGCGCTGACGCGGCTCGCCGGGCGCCCATTGCTGGCGCTCGGCGGCATGGATGCACGGCGATTTCGATCGGTGCGGAAGCTGGGCTTTGACGGCTGGGCGGCAATCGACGCCTGGCTGCGCCTTAGAACTTGAAAGCAGTGCCCACGTAGACGGCCTGGCTGTCGCGGCGGTCGTCCCTGAGCGCCGACACGCGGTCGTGGTCGATGCGGTAGCGCACGCCGCCGGTGACGGCGATGTTGCGGGTGATCGCGTAGGCGCCGCCGACGTCCACCGAAACATTGTCGTCCTTGCGCAGCGCCGAGAGCGCCTTGCCGTCGTCACGCTCGGCACCGACCGCGACACGCGTCGTCAGGCGGTTGCCGAGCGAATAGCTGACGCCCACCGCCGCGCTTTCGCGACCGCCGAGTGCCGGATCGGCCTCCTTGCTCCGCGCAACATCGGCGGAGACGGCGAAACGGCGCCAGCCGACGGCGACGCCAAGATTGTAGCTCGCGGGGGCAAGAGCGGTCACCGGGGCTGCGGCCGTGGCCGCATCGGCCACGCGCGCCTGGGCCGGAGTCACGGCACGCGCGCGGATCGCCACGCGGATCTGCGACGGGCGACCCTTGGGAGCGGCCGGCGTGAACTTGAAGTCGGACAACGAGGTGCCGCGGCTGGCCAGGGCGGCCGCCAGCTTCGGATCGGCGTTGGCCGGAGTGAAGCCCGAAATCGGGTCGATGCTGAGCGAGATCGCCTGCGGGCGCTTCTTCGCCACCTGCCCCGTAGCGATCGCTGGAGTCAGCACCAGCCCCACCGCCGCAAAAGCGACGGCCAGCTTTGCTGACTTGGATCGACTCAGACGCTGCACCCGAAGGACTCCCTATTCACGAGTCGATATAGCTAGGCCCCACCCAAGGTTCCATGACTGGAATCACTTCGTCCACGGGCTGTGGCGATTCCACCACAGAATCGGCCCGGTGCGGGACACTTGCGGCGCACCTTGCAGCATCTATAACGCGTCACGCTTTTATCGAACCGCCCGACTTGCTGGGCAAGCCCAAGGAATATCCGATGTCCCGCCTGCCCCTGACCGCCGCCGCGCTGCTGATCCTGGCCGTCGCTTCGCCCGGCTGCAGCCGGAATCGCGAGCTGCCGAGCCAGCTGGCCCCGTCGCGGGTGACGACCATCGGCGTCAACTCCTACCTGTGGCGCGCCGCCATCGACACCGTCTCATTCGCGCCCTTGCTTCAGGCGGATGCCAACAGCGGCGTCATCATCACCGACTGGTACACGAACCCGCGGGTACCCGGCGAGCGGGTCAAGCTGACGGTCGCTGTGCTCGACCAGGACCTGCGCGCCGACGCCCTGCGCGTTTCGGCCTCGCGCCAGACCTTCCAGAACGGCGTCTGGGCCGATGCGCCGGTCACCGCCGCCACCGTGCAGAAGCTCGAGGACATCATCCTCACCCGTGCCCGGGACCTGCGCCGCACCGCCGTCGCCGGATAGCCATAGCCCATGACGGCGCGGTTCGACCCCGGCGAGGCCGACGCCCGTTGGCAGGCGCGGTGGGAGCAGGACGACTGCTTCGCCGCAAACAGCGCCAGCGACCGGCCCAAGACCTATGTGCTGGAGATGTTCCCCTATCCGTCGGGGCGCATCCACATGGGCCATGTGCGCAATTACGCGATGGGCGACGTGCTCGCACGCTACCGTCGAATGCAGGGCCACGAGGTGCTCCATCCGATGGGCTGGGACGCCTTCGGGATGCCGGCCGAAAATGCGGCGATGGAGCGCAAGGTCCACCCGGGCGCATGGACCTGGGCGAATATCGCGACGATGCGCGAGCAGTTGAAACGGCTCGGCTTCGCGCTCGACTGGAGCCGCGAACTGGCGACCTGCGACCCCGCCTATTACGGCCATGAGCAGGCGCTGTTCCTCGACCTGTTCGAAGCCGGCCTGGTCTATCGCAAGGAGAGCGAGGTCAACTGGGACCCGGTCGACTGCACCGTGCTCGCCAACGAGCAGGTGATCGACGGCAAGGGCTGGCGCTCCGGCGCAACGGTCGAGCGGCGCAAGCTCGCGCAATGGTTCTTGAAGATCACGGATTTCGCCGACGATCTCGTCGAGGGCCTCGGCACACTTGACCAGTGGCCCGACAAGGTCCGGCTCATGCAGCAGAACTGGATCGGCAAGAGCCGCGGCCTCGAGTTCCGCTTCGCGCTTGCAGACGGCGGCGAGGACATTGCCGTCTTCACCACCCGTCCCGACACCATATTCGGCGCCAGTTTCCTCGCGATTTCGCCGGGCCACCCCCTCGCCGAGGCTGTCGCGGCCAAGCAGGCCGAAGCCGCCGAGTTCATCGCGCGCTGCCGCGCCGGCGGGACCAGCGCCGCCGAGATCGAGACTGCCGAAAAGCTGGGGTTCGATACCGGCGTCGAGGTCGTCCACCCGCTCGACCCCGAGTGGCGGCTGCCGGTGTGGATCGCGAACTTCGTACTGATGGAATATGGCACCGGCGCCTTGTTCGGCGTGCCGGCGCATGACGCCCGCGACTTCGAGTTCGCGAGCAAGTACGGCCTGCCGATCCGCCGCGTCGTCGCGGCTTCGGCCGAGGAATCGGATGCCCCCGTCACCGAAGCCGAGACGATCGAGGGCGTCGCGGTCAACTCGCGCTTCCTTGACGGCCTGCCAACCCGCGAAGCCGCCGCCGAGGTGATCCGCCGCGCCGAGGCGGAGGGCTGGGGCCATGGCAAGGTCCAGTATCGCCTCCGCGACTGGGGCGTGTCGCGCCAGCGCTACTGGGGCACGCCGATCCCGATCATTCACTGCGCCGGCTGCGGTGCGGTGCCGGTGCCGCGCGAGCAGCTGCCGGTGGTGCTGCCCGAGGACGTCAGCTTCGATTTGCCCGGCAACCCGCTCGACCGCCACCCGAGCTGGAGCCGCACCGATTGCCCGAAGTGCGGGGCCGCGGCGCGGCGCGAGACCGACACGCTCGACACCTTCGTCAATTCCAGCTGGTACTTCATCCGCTTCGCCAGCCAGCCAGCGGACCGGCCGTTCGACCGGGCCGAGGCGGAAAGCTGGCTGCCGGTTGCGCAATATATCGGCGGAGTCGAGCATGCGATCCTGCATTTGCTCTACGCGCGCTTCTGGACGCGGGCGCTGCAGCGCATCGGTCGGATCGGCATCGCCGAGCCGTTCAAGGGCTTGTTCACGCAGGGCATGGTCACGCACGAGACCTACCGCTCAGGCGACGGCAGCTGGTTGAGCCCGGACGAGGTGCGGCGCGACGGCGATATCTGGGTGCGGGTGGCCGACGGCGCGCCGGTGACCCCCGGCCGTGTCGAGAAGATGTCCAAGTCGAAGCGCAACACCATCGACCCGGAGCCGATCGTCGCAAGATATGGCGCGGACGCAGTGCGCTGGTTCATGCTTTCCGACAGCCCTCCGGAGCGTGACCTCGAATGGTCGGAGAACGGCATCGAGGGCGCCGCCCGCTTCATCCAGCGCGTGTGGCGCCTGGCAAGCGCTCAAAGCTCCGGCGAAGGCCGCGACCAGGCGCTCGACCGTCGCGTGCACAAGGCCGTCGCCGCGGTTGGCGAAGCGATCGAAGGCCTTCAGTTCAACAAGGCGGTGGCCACGCTCTACGAGCTGACTTCGGCCATCGAAAAGGCGCCGCCCTCGCAGAGCCGCGGCGACGCCGTCGCCACCTTGCTCAAGCTGGCCTCGCCAATGGCCCCGCACCTTGCAGAAGAGGCATGGCGCGCACTCGGCCGCCAGGAGCTGCTGGCAACCGCCGCCTGGCCGAGCTTCGACCCGGCGCTGCTGGTCGACGAGGACGTTACGCTGGCAGTCCAGGTCAACGGCAAGCTTCGCGACACCTTGGTGGCTCCGCGCGGGCTCGACCGTGCCGCCGCCGAGGCGCTGGCGCTGGCGTCCGAAAAGGTCCAGCGGCAGCTCGCCGGCTCCGCACCACGCAAGGTGATTGTGGTCCCCGACCGGCTGGTGAATATCGTCGCCTGATGCGCGCGGCCGCCTTCCTTGCACTCGCTTTGCTGCTCTCCGCCTGCGGCCTGCGCCCGCTCTACGGCGGCGGCGAGTCGAGCCCGATTGCCGCCACCCTGCGCGCCGTGACGGTGGCGCCGATCGACGGGCAGGTTGGATGGCTGGTCCACAACCAGCTGACCGAACGGCTCGGCCCGAACCCGGCAGGCGCGTCCGCCTACCGGCTCGAGGTCGAGCTCGACGACAACATCACCGGCTTCGGCATCCGCGGCGACCGCGCGACGACCCGCGAGCGGCGTACCCTGCGCGCCCGCTACCGCCTCGTCGACCTCAGCAACGGCGCCGTCGTGCTCGACGCCACCGCCGGCTCCGATGCGGGTATCGACGTCGTCAGCTCCGAATATGCGACCGTCGCCGCGGAGCAGACAGCGGTCGAGCGCCTGTCGGAGGTTCTTGCTGACCAGATCGTTGCTCGCATCGGGCTGTTCGCGGCGCGTACGGCACCGCGGCGGTGAAGGCAGCGCGCGGCAGCATCGGGCGCGCGCTCGACCAGCCTGACCGCAACATCCGCCTTTATCTGCTCCATGGCCCCGACGAAGGCCAGTCACGCGCGCTCGGTCAGCGCCTGCTCAAGGGGCTCGGCGCCGACCGTTTCGTGATCGCCGCGGGCGCCGTGAGAACGGACCCCGCTTTGCTCGCCGACGAGGCGGGGGCGATGAGCCTGTTCGGGGGCCCGCGCGCGATCTGGATCGAGCCGGCTGGAGACGATATCGCCGCCGGCGCCGAGGCGCTGCTGTCCGCCGCGGCCGCGGAGAGCCCGGTGGTCGCGATCGCCGGCGCGATGCGCAAGACATCGGCCCTGCTGAAGCTCGCCGAAGGCCATTCGGCCGCGCTCGCCCACGCTTCGTACGTGCCCGAAGGAAAGGACGCCGAGCGCATGGTCGCGGAAGTCGGCCGGACCTTTGGGCTGCGCGTAGCACCCGCGGTCGCGGCGCGGATCTCGGAAGCTTGCGGAAACGACCAGGCGGTAGTCGGGCAGGAGCTCGCCAAGCTTGCCCTGTTCCTCGACGCCGCCCCCGAACGCCCCAAAGAGCTCGACCACGACGCGCTCGACGCCGTCGGTGCCGCGCTCCCGGAGGGCGACTTCCTGCACCTCGCGGATCAGGCGCTGGCAGGCGATCTCCGTGGCCTTGCCGAGGAGCTGGCGGCAATTCCGGCCGGCGGCACGGAAGGCATCCCGGCGGTCCGCTCGCTGCAGCGGCGGCTGCTGATGCTGGCGCCGATGCGGGCCCGGGTCGAGGCTGGCGAGAGCCTTGACGCCGTCTTGACGTCACTCGGCAAGTCGCTGTTCTGGAAAGACAAACCTCTTATCGCCAAGCTATTGTCGCAGTGGGACGCCGCCGGGATCGCCAAGGTTGCCGAACGCGCCGGCAGGCTCGAGCGCGAGCTCATGCTGGGCGAAGCGCCGCCGCGCGAGGCGCTCGGCGAGGAGATGGTGGCAATCGCCCGCGCCGCCCGACGCCGCTAGGCCAGCCTCCGGCTAGATCGGCTCTCCGGACAGCCGTTGGCAAAGCATGTCGAGCTGGTCGAGGCTGCTGTAGCCCAGGGTCACCGTGCCGCTCGCGCCACTGTTCGCGATCCGCACCTTGAGGCCGAGGACGTCGCCCAGCTGCCGCTCGAGCGCGGCAATGTCCGCATCGCCGCTTCTCGCCGCGGCGCGCGCACTCGCCCGCGCCATGTCCCGGCCAACCCCCGGCCGCACCTTTTTGGCAAGCGCCTCGGCCTGTCGCACCGAGAGTCCACGCTCAATGATCTCTCGCGTCAGCGCTGCTGGGTCCTCCGAGGTCGCTACTGCCCGAGCATGGCCCATACTGATATCGCCTTGCACTAGCGATTGGCGCACAAACTCGGGAAGATTGAGCAATCTCAATAGATTGGTGACGTGACTTCGCGATTTGTGGACGAGGCGGGCCACCTCGTCCTGGCCGTGGCCATAGAGCTCGATCAGCTGGCGATAGGCTTCCGCCTCCTCGATCGCGTTGAGGTCCTCGCGCTGGACATTCTCGATCAGCGCCAGCTCGGCCGTGGTCGAATCGTCGATCTCCCGGACGATTGCCGGGATCGCGTGAAGCCGGGCGCGCTGCGCCGCCCGCCACCGCCGCTCGCCCGCGACGATCTGGAAGCCGTCACCGTCGGGGCGCAGCAGGATCGGCTGCAGCACCCCGCGCTGGGCGATCGACTCGGCGAGCTCGGCGATGCTCTCCTCGCTGAATTGAACGCGTGGCTGATTGGGATTGGGCCTGATCCGCCCGATCTCGATCTCGCGCACGCCGCCGGCGCGTGGGGCCGCTTCCGGTGCGGACGGCTGCGCCTGCTCCCCCAGCAGCGCCGACAGACCGCGACCCAGCCCTGGCGCCTTGCTCATGCCGCCTCCGCGGGCTTCGGCAGCCGCGCGATCAGCTCGCGTGCCAGCCGCAGATAAGCCTCGGAACCGGGACAGCGCAGGTCGTAGATCAAGGCCGGCAAGCCATGGCTCGGCGCTTCCGACAAACGGACGTTGCGCGGCACCACTGTGTCGAACACCGCAGCGCCAAGGCAGGCGCGAACGTCCTCGGCGACCTGCTGCGAGAGATTGTTGCGGCGGTCGAACATGGTCAGCGCCACGCCCAGGATCGCGAGCCCTGGGTTGAAGGCGACGCGGATGCGCTCGACCGTCTGCAGCAGCTGGCTCAGGCCCTCGAGCGCAAAGAACTCGCACTGCAGCGGTACCAGCAAGTGCCTCGCCGCGACGAGGGCGTTGACCGTCAACAGCCCCAGCGACGGCGGGCAGTCGATCAGGCAGATGTCCCAGCGGCCGGGAGGCGCGGCCGCCAGCGCCTTGTCGAGGCGGTGCGCGCGATCGCCGAGGGACACCATCTCGACCTCGGCGCCTGACAAATCAACGGTGGCGGGAAGCAGGTCGAGCCGCGGCACACGCGTCGCGACCGCCGCTTCGATGACGGTGGCCGAGCCGATCAGGACATCATAGCTCGAGCGTTCGCGGCCCGAAGGACCGACCCCGACCCCGGTGGAGGCATTGCCCTGAGGATCGAGGTCCACAAGCAGGACCTTCCAGCCGATCGCCGCCAGCGCCGTAGACAAGTTGATGGCGGTCGTGGTCTTCCCCACCCCGCCTTTCTGGTTCGCCACTGCGAGCCGGATCATCGCCTGCTTCTCGCCCCCACTTCGCTGAGCATCAGGATCTCGGACTGCGGATCGGTGATGCTGCGTCTGCTCGTCGCGCGACAGTGCCAGCTTCGCTGCGCTTCCACCAGTTCCGATTTGGCGTTCCGACCCTTTGGGAGCAACCAGACGGTGCGTTCATGCGACAGATGGTGCGAGATCGTCAGCAACCGATCGATCGAGGCCACGGCGCGCGCGGTTATCGCATCAAAGCAGCCCTCGACCTTTTCGGCCTTGGCCGCGATGACGCTCACCCGCGTCTCAAGTCCCAATGCTGTAACGGTTCGCGCGAGAAAGTCGGCACGAAGTCGGCGGGGCTCGATCAGGCTTACCGAGAGCTCGCTCAGCAGAGCGACGATCATGCCGGGCAACCCCGCGCCCGAACCTATGTCGACCAACGAGCGAGCCCGTGGCGGGATCAGCCCCACGAGCTGGGCGGAGTCGAGGACGTGTCGCTCCCAGACTTGGGACAGGGTCGATGCCGAGACCAGGTTCTGCCGCTCATTCTCGGTGGCGAGCAGGTGAACATATTGTTCCAGGCGACGCCATGTTTCACGTGAAACCTCGGCGCCCGCGGCCGAAGCGACAGCCTCGATCATGCCGCCACGCGGCGACTCGCCGCAACATACAGGGCCGATAGCGCCGCCGGCGTCACGCCCGATATGCGCGACGCCTGGTCGAGCGTCTCCGGCCGCGCCGCCTCGAGCCGTTCTGCCATCTCGTTGGACAGGCCGGGTACCGAATTGAACTTCAGGTCGCGCGGCAACCAGACGGCGGCGTCCGCCTGCACGGCGTCCCACTCGCGCTGCTGTCGCGCCACGTACGGTGCATAAAGCGCATCCGCCTTGGCTTCCTCGCTCTCGCTCCATTCCCGGGTGCCGCGGCGGGCAAGATGCTGTTCGATGTGAAGGCGTCTGGTTCTAGAGACACAACCCGCCTTCAGGGCTTCAGCGCCGAGCCGCGTGGTCGCATTGTCCGCACGAAGCGCCAGCCGATATTCGGCGCGTGCGGTCATCATCCGATACGGCTCGCTCACCCCCTGCAACGTCAGGTCGTCGATCATCACACCGATGTAGCTGCTGCGCCGGTCGAACCGCACCGGGCCGAGGTCGAGCGCGTCGGCCGCAGCATTGAGACCCGCCGCCAGTCCCTGCGCCGCAGCTTCTTCATAGCCGGTGGTGCCGTTGATCTGCCCGGCCAGGTAGAGGCCGCCGACATCGCGCACCGCGAGCGTTGCGTCGAGGCGGCGCGGATCGACGAACTCATATTCCACCGCATAGCCGGGGCGGACGATCTCCGCTTGCTCCAGGCCGGCAATGGTGCGGACGAACGCCCTCTGGACGTCGACAGGCAGGGAGGTCGAGATCCCGTTGGGATAGACGAGATGATCGTGCAGGCCTTCGGGTTCCAGGAAGATCTGGTGGCCGTCTCGGTCCCCAAACCGCTTCACCTTGTCCTCAATGGACGGGCAGTAGCGCGGCCCCCGCCCTTCGATCGCGCCAGCGAACAAGGGTGAGCGATCGAATGCCGCGCGGATGATGTCGTGGGCTTTCGTACCGGTGCGAGTGATCGCACAGCGCAACTGCGGGCGGCGAACGCCATCGTCGATCGCTGACATCGTCCAGTCGCCGTCGCTCGGCTGTTCCTCGAGCCGCGCCCAGTCGATGCTGCGTCCGTCGAGCCGGGGTGGCGTACCGGTCTTCAGGCGCGCTTGGGAAAGCCCGATCTCGCGCACCTGCTTGGCCAGGGGCACGGCCGACGCCGCACCCCGCCGGCCACCTGTGCTGACCTCCTCGCCAACGAAGATCCGCGCGTCGAGGAATGTGCCCGTGGCAATCACCAAGGCGCGGCACTTCATTGTACCGCTGCTGGTGAGGACTCCGGTCACCCGGCTGCCCTCGAGTCTAAGCTTGATTGCTTCGGCAGCGATCAGCTCCGCGCCGCTCTCCGCCAGCATCTCGGCTGCTGCTCGCCGGTACAGCGCACGATCGGCCTGGACGCGGGGCCCCCATACTGCCGGCCCCTTGCTGCGATTCAGCATCCGCCGGTGGATCGCTGCGCGGTCGGCTGCGCGCGCCATGACCCCGTCGAATACGTCGAGCTCGCGGACCAGGTGACCCTTGCCCACTCCGCCGATGGAGGGATTGCACGACATTTGCCCGACGTCCGCTGCGCCAAAGGTGATCAGCCCCACACGAGCGCCGCGCCGCGCTGCCGCCGCCGCCGCTTCGCACCCGGCATGGCCGCCGCCGATCACCAGAACGTCGTACATGGCCGACGCTTTAGCCTCGTGGCGTACTCATGTGAACTGCGGCACGTTCCACGTGAAACACGATTACTTGCCGAGACAAAAGCGTCCGAACAGAACATCCAGCAAATCCTCGACCCCTGCCCGCCCCGTCAGGCAGTCGAACGCGGCGCGGGCACTGCGCAGATTCTCCGCCGCAAGAAGCGGATCGGCGACGGCCACTGCCGCTTCCAGGGCGAGATGCGCTTCGGATAGCGCCTCCGCCTGCCTTCGGTTCAGTGCAATCGCATCTGGAGCCGGCAACAGACGTCGCGCTCGCTCGCCAATCCGGTCGAGCAGGGCCGCGATCCCGCGGCTCGTACTCGACGAGACAGCGAGCACACCGTCGGGAGCATCGGCGCGCCCAGGCAAGTCGCAGCGGGCATGGATTCGGATCAGCTCCGGGTGTGTTGGAGCATCCTCCGGTTCACCCAGCCACAGCAGGATATCGGCCGCCTCTGCCAGGGCATTTGCGCGTTCGACTCCGATGCGTTCGACCGGGTCCGGAGTCTCCCTGAGGCCGGCCGTGTCCGTGAGCAGGATCGGGATGCCGCCGAGCGACAGCGACACGTCGATATGGTCACGGGTGGTGCCCGGAACGGCCGTGACGATCGCCCGCTCCGTCCCAGCTATGGCGTTGACCAGGCTCGACTTTCCAGCGTTGGGTGGCCCCGCTACCACCACTCGCAGCCCGTTTCTTAGAGGCTCCACCCGCGGGCGCCGCAGCCACTCGCCGAGCTCTTCTGCTAATGCGGCGCAACTGCGATAAAGGCTGGGGTGCCGCGCCTCGTCATGATCATCAACATAATCGATTTCGAGTTCGGCTTCGGCGGAAAGCTCGATCAACCGCCGCTGCCAGGCCTCGATCTGGCGCCGCAACCCGCCTTCAGCCACAGCCAGGGCTGAGCGACGCTGGCTTTCGGTCTCCGCCTCCAGCAGCTCGGCAAGCCCTTCAGCTTCGGTGAGGTCGATGCGGCCGTTCTCGAATGCCCGCCGGGTGAACTCCCCGGGCTGAGCCTCGCGCAGCCCCTCCATTTTCGATAGGGCGGCAAGCACTGCGTCCACCACCGCACGGCTGCCGTGGCAGTGCAACTCGACCAGGTCTTCGCCGGTCGCGCTCGCCGGTGCGTCAAAGCGCAACAGCAATGCTTCATCGAGCAGCTGCCCCTGGGCATCCCGCAGCTTGCGGACGGCGACGGTGCGCGGCTCCGGCAACCACCCGGCCAGCCGCCGGCCTGCCTCGTGCGCCGTCGGGCCGCTGATGCGAACAACGGCGATGGCCGCCGGCGGCCGACCCGACGAGTGCGCGTAGATTGTGCTGCCGTCCGTCATCCTCACCGGCCTGCCCGACGCCGTGCGGTGCCGGGCTGAGGGAAATCAGCCGCCGCCGAACACCGGCGCGACGTCCTGCCAGCCGTCGTAGATCATCTTGAAGGCCACGTAGACGATGACGATGAGGCCGAGATAGGCAACCCAGCGGTAGCGTTCGATGATCCGCGCGATGTAGTTGGCAGCAACGCCCATCAGCGCCACCGCGAACACCAGGCCGACGATCAGGATGCCCGGGTGATCGCGCGCCGCCCCTGCCACGGCCAGCACGTTGTCGAGACTCATGCTGACGTCGGCGACGGCAACCGCCCAGACCGCCGAGGAGAAGCTCTTGGCCGGCCGCAGGCCGCTATGCTCGTCGCCGGCAACTTCCGCCGATCCGCTGCTCTGGCCCGGGTGAACGCGAAGGTCGCGCCACATCCGCCATGACACCCACAGCAGCAGGATTCCGCCGGCAAGGATCAAACCGACGATCTGCAGCAGCTGGGTGACGACCAGGGCGAAGCCGACACGCAGGATCAAGGCCGCGAGCACGCCGATGATGATCACCTTGCGCCGCTGCTCGGGTGGCAGACCGGCGGCCAGCGCCCCCACCACGATGGCATTGTCGCCGGCCAGGACCAGGTCGATCAGCAGCACCTGTACGAAGGCGCTGAACTGCCCCGGCTGGGTGATGTTTGAAAAGTCGTGGACGATCGCGTCCCACATTTCGGCTGGCCCGCCAAGGCCCCCGGCGGCCCCCTGCGCGGCCGCTGCTGCAACTAGCAGGTCGATCATCCAGCGTTCCCCTTTGTCGCGTCGCCCCGCCCCAAAGCAGCAAAGCTGCTGCCGGTTCCCTTACTGGTTCATGCTCGCGAAGAAGTCCTCGTTGGACTTGGCGTCCTTCATCTTGTCAAGCAGGAACTGCATCGCGTCGACCGTACCCATCTGCATCAGGATGCGGCGCAGCACCCACATCTTGGTGAGCGTCGCCTGGTCGACCAGCAGCTCCTCCTTGCGGGTGCCTGACTTGCCGACGTCCAGCGACGGGAAGATGCGCTTGTCGCTGACCTTGCGGTCAAGCACGATCTCGGAATTGCCGGTGCCCTTGAATTCCTCGAAGATCACCTCGTCCATCTTCGATCCGGTGTCGATCAGCGCAGTGGCGATGATCGACAAAGATCCGCCTTCCTCGATGTTGCGGGCAGCGCCGAAGAATCGCTTGGGGCGCTGCAAGGCGTTCGCGTCGACGCCGCCGGTGAGCACCTTGCCCGAGCTCGGCACCACCGTGTTGTAGGCGCGGCCCAGGCGAGTGATCGAATCGAGCAGGATGACGACGTCCTTCTTGTGCTCGACCAGGCGCTTGGCCTTCTCGATCACCATCTCGGCCACCTGGACGTGGCGGCTCGCCGGCTCGTCGAACGTCGAGCTGATCACCTCGCCCTTCACCGAGCGCTGCATGTCGGTGACCTCTTCCGGCCGCTCGTCGACGAGCAGCACCAGCAGGAAGACCTCGGGGTGATTGTCGGTAATCGCCTTTGCGATGTTCTGCAGAAGCACGGTCTTGCCGGTGCGCGGCGGCGCGACGATCAGCGCGCGCTGGCCCTTGCCCTGGGGAGCGACAATGTCGATTACCCGGGCGGACTTGTCCTTGACGGTCGGATCGACGGTATCGAGCGTCAGCTTGGAGTTCGGGTAGAGCGGCGTCAGATTGTCGAAATTGACGCGGTGCCGGACCGCCTCCGGGTCGTCGAAGTTGATCTGGGTGACGCGGGTCAGCGCAAAATAGCGCTCGCCGTCCTTGGGGCCGCGGATCTCGCCTTCGACCGTGTCCCCGGTGCGCAGGCCAAAGCGGCGCACGAGACTCGGCTGGACGTAGATGTCGTCGGGCCCGGCGAGATAGTTGGCCTCCGGCGACCGCAGGAAGCCGAAGCCGTCGTTCAGCACCTCGATCGTGCCCATGCCCATGATCTCGGCGCCGTTCTCGGCCCGGACCTTGAGGATCGAGAACATGATGTCCTGCTTGCGCAGGGTCGATGCGCCTTCGATCCCAAGCTCCTCGGCCATGGTGACGAGCTCGGCGGGGGTTTTCTGCTTCAGATCCTTGAGGTGCATCGGGCGATCTTTTCTCGGGGTGTGGTGGCTGGCGGCGGGGATCAGAGCGCTTGGCAAGACGCGGCAGGACGCCGTGCTTGCGAAGGACGAACGATCGGCGCGTGGGAAACGGGCCGGCGGCCGTCTTGCGCGACGCGGTATGGCGCGCCCGGCGCTCTGTCAATCGACTGTGTGCCTCGCGCCGGTGAACTGTTGCGATTCAGCGGCTCAGAACGGCTTGACGATCACCAGGGTGACGATGACTGCGGCGGCGATCCCCGGCACCTCGTTCATGATCCGCAAGGTACGGTTTTCAAGCGGCCTTTTGCCCGCGTTCAGCGACTTGCCATAAGCGCCGAGCCAACCCTGGTAGGCGGTCAGGGCAATCACCAGCGCCAGCTTGGCGTTGAACCAGCCTTGGCCCCAGGCGCCGAGGTGCACGGCAAGCAAAAGCCCGATCGCCCAGACGATCAGCATCGCCGGGGTCAGGATGATGGACCGGACCCTGCTCTCGCGCTCGATCCAGGCGCGGTCCTCGGCGGAACCCGGGGTGGTGGCATGGTGATAGACGTAGAATCGCGGCAGCAGGAACAGCCCGGCCATCCAGAAGATGACGAAGGTGACATGCGCTGCCTTTACCCACGGGTAAGCGGCGCCGAGCAGCCCGGTCATCGCGTTCATGCCTGCGTTCGCCCCCCGAGCATGGCCATCAGCTCCTCGACATGCGCGATCGGCGTGTCCTGGAGAATGCCGTGGCCGAGGTTGAAGATGTGCGGCCGGCCGGCGAAGGCGTCAAGAATGCGGCTGACGGCATTGCGCAGCGGTTCGCCGCCGGCGATCAGCGCCAGCGGATCAAGATTGCCCTGCACCGGCAGACCCGCCGGCAGCGCCTGGTCGGCCCAGGCCGGGTCCACCGTCTCGTCGATCCCGATCGTGCTGACCTTGGTCTCGCGCGCATAGGCTCCAAGCTTGCCGCCGGCGCCCTTCGGAAAACCGATCACCGGCACGCCCGGAAAGCGCTCGGACAGGCGCGCCACCAGTCGCGATGTCGGCGCGATCACCCAGCGCTCGAACTCGGCCGGGGCGAGGCTGCCCGACCAGCTGTCGAACAATTGCAGCGCCTCGGCGCCTGCCTCGACCTGGCCGGCGAGGTAATCGAACGTCACCTCCTCGATGCGCGCAATGATCGCCCCGAAGCGCTGCGGGTCGGCGTAAGCGAGCCGCCGTGCCTCGGTTTGATCGCGGCTGCCCTCGCCCGCCACCATGTAGGTGGCGACCGTCCACGGAGCGCCGGCAAAGCCGATCAAGGTCTTGCCGGGGGGCAGCTCCGCCTTCACCCGGGCGACGGTTGCATAGATCGGCTCGAGCCGGGCCGGAAAGGCCTGCAGCTGGTCTATCCCGCTGTTCAACAGGGTCGGGCTGAGGCGCGGCCCTTCGCCGGCAACGAACGTCAGGTTCTGCCCGATCGCGAAGGGCACGATCAATATGTCCGAGAACAGGATTGCGGCGTCGATGCGGGGAAAGCGGCGAAGCGGCTGGAGCGTGACCTCAGCGGCGGCTTCGCTGTCATAGACCAGGTCCAGGAACCCGCCCCGGTCGGCCCGCAAGGCGCGATATTCGGGCAGGTAACGCCCGGCCTGGCGCATCATCCACACGGGCGGCGGGTCGACTCGTTCACCCCGCAGGACGGCGAGCAAGGGCTTGTCGGAGGTCGCGCCAGCGGCGGCTTCGCGGGGCGTCGAGGCCACCCTCTATTCTCCCTTAGATATATATTAGAAGAAGATTGATGATGTAATTGGCGGCGGGAGAGCGGGGTTTAGGAGCGCATCCCCCATTTGCCAACAAGGCCGCTGCAGCTGCTGCCGAGGCCGGCTGGCGAGTCGGCCTGCGAAGCTCCCGCTATTCACAGGCTGGGGATGGTTTTTGCCCCCGTGGATAGGTCGGGGCACAAGTTCTCCGGGGCGGGGGCGGGGCGCGCCATTGAGCTGCTCCCCAGCCCGGCGCTAGAGGACCCCACCCACTTTTCCACAAGGTTGTTCTTCTGACCCTCCTGCTCGCCTCCGCCAGCGCCATCCGCCGCGCAATGCTCGAGTCCGCCGGAGTCGCGCACGAGGTTGCTCCGGCCGGCATCGATGAAGAGGCCGTCAAGCGGGAGCTTCAGGATCCGGAAGCGATCGCCGCCAGACTTGCAGCTGCCAAGGCCGAGCACGTCAGCCGGCAACGTCCCGGAGCGTGGGTGATCGGCAGCGATTCGGTAGTCAGCGTCGAGGACCGGCTGTTCGACAAGCCCGTCAGCCGGGAGCAGGCGGCCGAACATCTGCGATTCTTCTCGGGCAAGGCCATGCACCTCACGAGTGCAGTGGCGCTCGCGCGCAACGGAGCGCCCGAGTGGTTGGAGGCAAACAGTGCCAGCCTGCACGTGCGGCCGCTGAGCGATTCCTTCATCACCGCTTATCTTGATGCCGAATGGCCCGAGGTTGGGAATTGCGTGGGCGTGTTCCGGCTTGAGGGCCGCGGCGTCCACTTGTTCTCGGCCATCAAAGGCGATCATTTCACGATCCTCGGCATGCCGCTGCTGCCGCTTCTCGGCGCGCTGCGCGAACGCGGGCTGGTGGCGGCATGATCACCTTGGCGCTGACCGGATCAATCGGCATGGGCAAGTCGACCGTCGCGCAGATGTTCGCGCAGCGCGGCATTCCCCTGTTCGACGCCGACGCCGCCGTCCGTCGCCTGCAGGGCCCCGGCGGCGCGCTGGTCCCGCGCATCGAACAACGCTTTCCCGGCACCACCAAAGATGGCGCCGTCGACCGCGAGGCCCTGTCCGCGGCCGTGCTCGGCAGGCCGGATGAGCTCGCGGCGCTCGAGGCCATCGTGCACCCCGCGGTGCATCACGAGCGCACTCGCTTCATCGTCGCCAACAGCGATGCGCCGGCCTTGCTGTTCGATATTCCCCTGCTGTTCGAAACTGGCGGCGACGCCGCGTTCGACAAGGTGATCGTCGTCTCCGCCCCGCCCGATCTGCAGCGCCGCCGGGTGCTTGCCCGGGCCGGCATGACCGAACAGAAACTCGACGCCATCCTCGCCCGCCAGCTGCCCGACGAGGAGAAGCGCGCCCGCGCCGACTTCATCGTCGACACCGGCGGCGATCTGTCCACAACTGAGGCGCAAGTCGACGCGATAATCGCTTGTCTGGGACTTGGCCTAAGCAGATAATGGCGACGTGCGGGAAATCGTCTTCGACACCGAGACCACGGGGCTGAGCCCCGCGTCCGGCGACCGGATGGTCGAAATCGGCTGCGTCGAAATGTTCAACCGGGTCGAAACCGGCCGTCACTTCCATGCCTATTTCAACCCCGGCCGACCGATGCCGAGCGAAGCCGAAGCGGTTCACGGCCTCAGCAACGCCTTCCTGTCCGACAAGCCGCGCTTCGCGGAAACGGCCGAGGAGTTGCTCGACTTCTTCGAGGATTCGCCGCTGGTCGCGCATAATGCGGGGTTCGACTTCGGCTTTCTCAACCACGAGCTGCAATTGTGCGGTCGCGGCACCGTCTGCACCAGCCGCATGGTCGATACTTTGGTGCTGGCGCGCACGCGCCATCCGGGGGCAAAGCACAGCCTCGACGCTTTGTGCACGCGCTTCGGCGTCGACCGCAGCATGCGCCTCAAGCACGGCGCCTTGCTCGACGCCCAATTGCTCGCTCAGGTCTATATCGAGCTCACCGGTGGCCGCCAGATCGGCCTCGGCCTGGTCGACGACACGCCGGAAATGCAGGCTCCCCGCGGCAGCGCCGGGGTCACGGTGCGCGAGCCGCGCCCGCCGCGGCCACATTTCGCCGCGCCGGAGGAACTGGAACGCCACCGCGCGTTTATCGCTAAGCTCGCCAATCCGCTTTGGGCCCGGTTCACTTAGCCCTTCCGTTGACGAGCGCCCCCGGCGCGCCCAGATCGGCCGCGCCGCACCAGGAACCAAGGAGGCGAACAGCCGTGGAAGTCATCGTCGCGGGACATCAGGTCGACACCGGCGAGTCGCTGCAGGCGCACGCGATCTCACGCATGGAGGAGATCACCGAAAAGCATTTCTCCCGCGCCGTCGCCGCCAACGTCACCTTTGGGCGCGGCCCGCAGAACGATTATACGTGCGACATCATCGCGCCGGTCGCCCAGGGGATCGTCCTCAAGGCTTCGCACCGCGCCGCCGAAGCAACCATGGCGTTCAACGGTGCCGCCGATCGCATCGAAAAACAGCTGCGCCGCTATTCGAAGCGGCTGCGCGAGCACAAGGTCAACGGCGAGACCTATGTCGAGAATGCCGGCTATACCTTGTTTTCTGCCGGCGAAGCCGATGCCGGCGACGAGGACCACGGCAGCCCGACGATCATCGCCGAGACGCGCGTAGACATCCCGGAGACCAGTGTGTCGGACGCGGTCATGATCATGGACCTTCGCAACACCAGTGCGCTGATGTTCAAGAATTCGGGCACCGGCGACCTCAACATGATCTACCGGCGAGAAGACGGAAACATCGGCTGGGTCGAACCCCGGGCCGGCTGACCGTCCGACAATCTGTGGCGCTTTGGCCAGTGCGTTTTGCACCGCGGCCAATCACGAGTGCGTACCTATGCGTCTGACCGAGTTTCTCGATTTCGAAGCGATCAAGCCGGCGCTTCCCGGCGGCAGCAAGCGGGCATTGCTCCAGCAGCTGGCGCAGCTTGCCGCCCAGCGTACCGGTCAGGACGGGGCGGCGATCCTTGCCAGCCTGGTCGAGCGCGAGAAGCTCGGCTCGACGGGCTTCGGCCAGGGGGTCGCCATCCCGCACGGCAAGGTCGAAGGGCTGACCGGCATTTACTGCCTGTTTGCGCGGCTGGGCGAGCCAATCGAATATCGGGCGATCGACGGGGCGCCGGTGGACCTCGTGTTCCTGCTGCTGTCGCCGCCGGACGCGGGCGCGGACCACCTGAAGGCGCTGGCGGCGATCAGCCGCGTCACTCGCCATGCCAGGACGCTCGACAAGATGCGTGGCGCGCGCAGCCGCGATGCGCTGGCGGCGGTGCTGATGGGGGCGGATGAGCGCGACGCCGCCTAAGCCGAACGCGTGAGTGACCGCCTGCCGGCGGCGCTCGAGGCGGCAGCACTGATCCGCCGCGCCGCTGCGGACGGCGACTTCGCGGCCGTCCTCAGGAAAGGGGATCCAGATCGAGGCGCGTTGCTGCTGGTGATCGCCAGCCGCGGCCGCCATGTCGGCTGCCTCGAGCGTATGCTGCTCCTGTCCGGCGGCTACGCCTGGACTCGCGTCGGCCCGCCCGAATCGGCAAGTTCCACCGAGCTTGGGGAATTCCTCGCAAAGCGAACACGCTTTGACGAGGATTCGTGGCTGATTGAACTGGATATCGCGGAGGCGGAACGATTCATCGCTGAAACGATGTTAACAGGTTGACGCAGCAGCTCTGCCCATCAACACAGTCCGCAGACAACAAGAGCGGGGGGCATTTTCGGTCTGGATCGACCAGCGGAAAATGCCACGCGAGACGGGGAACACCCAGGGGCCAAGCGGCAAGTAGACCGCGAGTAGTGGCCTTGGCGCGTATTAGGGCAGTTCGCCGCACGTCATGCGGATTACATGTTGGTTTCTGTTCGATCAGCGTTCCTGATCTTTGCTGCGCTCAGCGCAAGTTCGGTTGCTCCGGCTCAGGTCCATGCTTCGGCCGAGCCCTTGCTCCCGGCGATTGGTGCCAGCTCTCCCGCGGCGGCCGTTGAGACTCCTCTGGACGCGCCGGCGGCGACCGCCAATGCCGCCTCACCTGCAATCCTGCCGGAGGATGAAGAGGATGACGCGCCGGCCGCCAAGCCGCGCAAGTCGACGGATCTTGCGGCGCTGGTCGCCGAGCTGCGAAGCTCGGACCCGGGCAGCCGGGAGCTCGAGTGCCTCGCCGTCGGCGTCTATTTCGAATCGAAGAGCGAACCGCTGATCGGCCAGCTCGCGGTGGGGGAAGTGATCGCCAACCGCGCCAGCTCGAACGGGCGGTTCCCCTCCTCTTACTGCGGCGTGTTGTTCCAGCGCGGGCAGTTCAGCTTCGTTCGCGGCGGCCGTCTTCCTGCCGTGCCGCGCGCCAGCCGGCAGTGGCAGACCGCGGTGGCGATCGCCAAGATCGTCGACCAGGACCTCAAGGATTCGGCCGCGGACACGGCCCTGTTCTTCCACGCCAAGCGGGTGTCGCCCGGCTGGAAGCTCAAGCGGGTCGCGTCCATCGGCAATCACGTCTTCTATCGCTAAGCTTGGCGGGAGAGCGCGGGGCAGCGGGATCGCCTAGTCGGCGATCCCGCTTTGTTCTATTGGCGCTGGATGAGCATCGCGCCCGCTTCCCTGTTGCAGCCCTGCTTCGCCGACTCGCCCCCGCTCGCCGCCGAGGTGGCGCGCGGGGTCACTCGTCTGTTGTGCCGGCGCGACCTGTTCGCCATCTGCGAGGTACCGCTGCCCAACGGCCGCCGCGCCGACATGATGGCGATCGACGCCAAGGGCGGCCTGACCATCGTCGAAATCAAGGTCGCCCGGTCGGATCTGCTCGGCGACGGGAAGTGGACCGATTATCTCGACTATTGCGACCGTTTCTTCTGGGCCGTGCCGCCGGCGCTTGCCGGCCTGCTGGGGGAGGCACGCTTCCTGCCGGATGCCGCCGGCCTCATTGTCGCCGACCGTTATGACGCGGCGGTGATGCGCGAAGCCGCGCACCGTCCGCTGGCGGCCGCCCGCCGCAAGGCCGAGCTGCTGCGCTTCGCACGCCGGGCCGCCCGGCGCCTGTCGGCGCAGATCGACCCCACGCTGGGCGAAGGCTGCTAGGGCTTGGGGGCCGTCGCCGGCGGCTTGTGGTTCTCGATCAGGCGCAGGATCTCGCGCGACCGCGCGTCGCGCCGGGCATAGTCGCGGGCCGAATATCCGGCAGCCGAATCGGCTTTGTCGGGATTGGCGCCGGCCTCGAGCAGGCGCGCAACGGCCTCGCGGTTGCGCTGCTGGACGGCAATGATCAGCGGCGTCTCGCCCATCCGGTTAGCGGCGTCGACCTTCGCGTTCAGCCCGATCAGCCATTCGACGGCATCGGAATAGCCGGCCCGGACCGCGGCGATCAGCGGCGTGTCGCCGTTGCGGGTGCTCGCCAGGTTTGGATTGGCGCCGCTGCGCAGAAGATGGGGCGTCCAGGTGTCGTTGCGCTCGCTGATGGCGACGATGAGTGCAGTGTCCCCCTTGCTGTCGCGAGCGTTGACGAGGGTCGGGCGGGCCTTGAGCAGGCCGAGCGCCTTGCCGGTATCCGCGGTGCGCAGCGCCTCCACGAAGCTCAGCCCGTCGAAGCCGGCTCCGCCCGTCTGCGCTGCTGCGGGCACGGCCGCTGCCGCCATCACAAGTGCGCCGATGCAAAGTCTCACGCCGGTCATTCCGCGAGTGCCCCCATGTCCCCGTGCTTGATCGGGCGCCGATAGCAGACCATGTGTGGCCTTGTCATGAACGGACCCAAGCCTTTCTGGGAACAGCCTTTGGCGGCGCTCGACCGCGGCCAGTGGGAGGCCCTGTGCGACGGCTGTGGGCGTTGCTGCCTGCACAAGCTCGAGGATGAGGAGACCGGCATCCTCTATCCGACCAACGTCGCGTGCAAGCTGCTCGACCGGCGTCAGGGTCGGTGCCGCGACTACGCCAACCGCAAGAAAATGGTCGACGATTGCGTGCGCCTCGACCGCGGCAAGCTCGACGCGCTCGCCTGGCTGCCCGAGACTTGCGCCTATCGGCTGCGCGCCAACGGCGAGCCGCTGCCCGATTGGCATTACCTGCGCTCCGGAAGCCGGGAAACGGTGCACGAGGCGGGACAGTCGACCCGCGGCTGGACGGTCAGCGAACAGGATGCCGGCGAGCTCGAGTGGCATGTCGTCGAACGCCCGCTCTGAAGCGGCGTTCGCCGACCTCGACCTGCCCGTACCCCTGGAAATCCGGCCGATGCGCTCGGCACGACGGCTGCGGCTGCGCTTCGACGAGCGCCGCGGCATCCTGAAACTCACCTGCCCGCTGCGCACCAGCCGCCACTCGGCGCTTGCCTGGGTCGTGCAGCAGCGCGCCTGGATCGACGAGCAGATCGCCCGCGCCGAACCGGGCGAGCCGCTCGAGCCGGGTGCCCTTATCCCGCTCGAAGGTGACGAGGTCCGGCTGGTGTGGGCGCCGGACGAACCCCGTACGCCGCGCCTGGCGGGTGGCGAGCTGCGCTGCGGCGGCCCGCAAGCCAACTTCCCGCGGCGCATCGAGAGCTTCCTCAGGCGCCGCGCACTCGACCTGTTGTCCCGTGACACCGCCGAGGCCGCCTTGGCCGCCGGGGTGACGCCGCGCGCGGTCGCGGTTGGCGACGCCGACACGCGCTGGGGAAGCTGCTCGTCGGCGGGGCGGATCCGCTACAGCTGGCGCCTCGTCCTCGCGCCGCCCGCGGCCCGCCGCTTCGTGGTTGCGCACGAGGTTGCCCACCTCCTCGAACTCAACCACGGCCCCCGCTTCAAGGCACTCGAGCGGCGGCTGTTCGGCGGTGATGTCGCCGCGGCCCGGGCGCTACTGCGGCGGCTGGGGCCGCGGCTCAAACGGATCGGCCGGCGGGGGTGACCGCGGCGGCTGCGGCGGCGGCACCCGCTGCGCCGGCGGGAAGGGCTGAGGTTGCGGTTGCGGCTGCGGCTGCGGCACCCGGCCGCTGCCCAGAACCTCGTCGAGCCATTGCTGATTGGGCGGTCCGACGCCGTCTGTCCGCGGCGACGAGGGCGGCGGCGGCTGCCCATAGGTGCCTCGCTCAGGCAGCGGATTGCCGTCCGCATCGACCATCGGCTGCATGACTTCGCCTTCGCCGGGCACGCTCCACACCTCTTCCTCGGGCTCGAGCTGCCAGTCGGGCATCGGCACCTCGGTCTCGAACGGCTCGGCCGGTCGGTTGGCGACCGCGCGCACCATGAAATCATGGAAGGCCCGGGCCGGCGCGGTGCCGCCCTGCAGACCCGCGACCGGGCGCGCGTCGTCGCGGCCCATCCACACGCCTGCGGTCAGCCCGCTCGAAAAGCCGATGAACCAGCCGTCCTTGTTGGAACTGGTGGTGCCGGTCTTGCCCGCGACCGGCCGGCCGATCTGGGCTGCGCGTCCCGTGCCCGTCAGCACCGCCGACTGCATCAGGTCGGTCATCTGCGCGGCAACCCAAGGCGCGACCAGCACGCGCCGCTCCTGCGCATTGTGGGTGTAGAGCAACCGTCCGTCGGCGGTGATGACGCGGCGGATGGCGTAAGGGGCAATTCCCGTCCCCTTGGCATGGACCGAGGCAAAGGCCCGGGTCATGTCGATCAGCCTGACGTCGCTCGTGCCCAGCACCATCGAAGGGTTGGTCGAAATCGGCGTGGTGATGCCAAACCGCCGCGCCATGTCGGCAATGGTCGAGAAGCCAAGCTGCGCGCCGATCTTGGCGCTCACCGTGTTGATCGAGCGGGCGAACGCCTCGCGCAGGGTGACCGGCCCCTGGTGGGTGCGAGTCGCGTTGCGCGGCGTCCAGCCGTCGATGGTCACCGGCGAATCGACGATCGTGTCGGTCGGTTTCATCCCCGATTCGAGCGCCGCCAGATAGACGAACAATTTGAATGCCGATCCGGGCTGGCGCTGCGCCTGGGTGGCGCGATTGTACAGCGACGTCACATAGTCGCGGCCGCCGACCATCGCCCGCACCGCGCCGTCGCGGTCGATCGCCACTAGGGCGCCCTGGGCCGCCCCCGGTGTGTTGCGCGTGATGGCAAGGTCGGCCGCCGCCTGCATCCGGGGATCGAGCGTGGTCCAGACGTCGATCGGCTCGCTAGTCTCGTCGATCAACGTGTCGAGCTGCGGCATCGCCCAGTCGGTGAAATAGCGGACGCTGTTCTGCTGGGTCGTGGGCTGAATGCGGATTCGCGCCGGGTCGACCGATGCCGCCGCGGCCGCGCTGACGAATCCATTCTCGACCATCGATTTCAGCACGACGCTCGAGCGTTCGCGAGCGGCTTCAGGGTCGGCGGTCGGCGCATAATTGGAGGGCGCCTTGACCAGGCCGGCGATGATCGTCGCCTCGCCCAGGCTCAGGCGGTCGGCGCCGTGGCCGAAGAACCGCCGCGACGCCGCGTCGATGCCGTAGGCGCCGCCGCCGAAATAGACTCGGTTGAGATAGAGCTCGAGGATCTGGTCCTTGGAGAACTTGCGCTCGATTGCCAGGGCCAGCACCGCTTCCTTGATCTTGCGGCCGAGCGTCCGGCTGTTGGTCAGGAAGATGTTGCGGGCGAGCTGCTGGGTGATGGTCGATCCGCCCTGGGCCCAGCGGCCGCGCTCGAGGCGCACCTTGATGGAACGGGCGATGCCGATCGGATCGACGCCGATGTGGCCGCGGAAGCGCTTGTCCTCCACCGCGATCATCGCGGCCCGCATTTCCGGGGGGATGCGGTCGTAGGGGATCCACTGGCCGAAGCTGGGGCCGAGCGACACCAGCACAGTGCCGTTGCTCGCGCGCATGCGGATCATCTGGCCCAGGTCGGACCGCCGCGCGAGGTCGGAATAGCCGGGCAAGGAAGCCACCGCGACCGCGACAGCGACGATCAGCGCCAGGAGCCCGAACAGCCCGGAATAAAGCAGGAT
>DATLFV010000034.1:0-3737 GCA_035540875.1 Sphingomicrobium sp.
CGACGGCGTCGACTATCGCTCGCTCGGCAAGAGCCTCGACGGCCAGGACATCGATTGCCTGACCATCGGCGAGGGACCGCTCAACGTCTGGCTCTACGGCCGCCAGCACCCCGGCGAGACCATGGCCGAATGGTGGATGGAGGGCGCGCTCGAGAAGCTGGTCGACGAGGACGATCCGGTAGCGCGCGTGCTGCGCCGGGAGTGCACCTTCCGGCTGGTGCCCAACATGAACCCGGACGGGTCGCGGCGCGGCCACCTGCGGACCAATGCGGCGGGCATCAACCTCAACCGCGAATGGCACGATCCCTCGGCCGAGAAGAGCCCCGAGGTGCTGTGCGTTCGCAACGCGATGGACGAGACTCCGCCGGACTTCGCCATGGACGTCCACGGCGACGAGGCGATCCCCGCGAACTTCCTGGCCGGCTTCGAGGGCATTCCCTCGATCACCGAGCGCCAGACGCACCTGTTCGCCTTGTTCTCCGATACGCTCGAGCGGCTCTGTCCCGACTTCCAGACCGCGCAGGGCTATGAGATCCCGCCGCCGGGGCAGGCGAACATGTCCATGTCGACCACCCAGCTCGCCGAGCGCTACGGCTGCCTGTCGATGACCCTGGAGATGCCGTTCAAGGACAATGCCGACCTGCCCGACCCGGTCTACGGCTGGTCGCCGCAGCGCTCGAAATATCTCGCGCATGCCTGCCTCGACGCGCTCCATGCCATCCTTCCCGAGCTCCAGGGCAAGGCTGGCGGGAACGGCGGCGGACGCCGCTGATGGCCACCCTCGTCCTCGTCCGCCACGGCCAGTCGCAGTGGAACCTCGAGAACCGCTTCACCGGCTGGTGGGACGTCGACCTGACCGACAAGGGCGTCGCCGAAGCCGCGGCAGCGGGCGCATTGCTGCGCGAGCGCGGCCTCGACTTCGACCTCTGCTTCACCTCGCTGCAGACGCGCGCGATCCGCACCCTCAACATCATGCTCGAGCAGATGGAGCGGCTGTGGCTGCCGGTGGCCAAGGACTGGCGGCTGAACGAGCGCCACTATGGCGGGCTGACCGGCCTCAACAAGCAGGAGATGATCGAAAAAGTGGGCGCCGAGCAGGTCCAGGTCTGGCGCCGCTCCTTCGACACCGCGCCTCCGCCGCTGGACGACGACAGTCCGTATGCGTCGCTGTCCGGCGATCGCCGCTACGCCGGCACCGCCATCCCCCGCACCGAGAGCCTCAAGGACACCATCGCCCGCGCCCTGCCCTATTTCGAGGCCGAGATCGCGCCGGCGCTGCGGAGCGGCAAGAGGGTGCTGATTTCCGCCCACGGCAATTCGCTGCGCGCCCTCGTCAAGCATCTGTCGGGCATCGGCGACGAGGAGATTTCCGGCCTCGAGATCCCGACCGGCCAGCCGATCGTCTACCAGCTCGACGATGATCTGCGCGAGCGCGAGCGTTATTATCTCAGCGAGCGCGCCGCCTAGGCCGCGGCCTTGCGCTTGTACATTTCGGCGTCGGCGCGCGACATCACCGTGTCGGCATCGTCGTCGCCGCTGATCATCGCGAAGCCGATGGCGACGCTCAGCGGCAATACGTCGCCATCGTGGAAGAGCTCGCAACCGGCGATCAGATTGGCGAGCCGGCCGGCGGTTTCCTGGGCGCTGACGTCGTCGGCGCGGTCGAGCAGGATGCCGAACTCGTCGCCGCCGATGCGCGCCACGCAATCGCTTCGCCGCACGCCTCGCACGAGCAGCTCGGCGACCTGGATCAGCGCCTGATCCCCCGCCTTGTGGCCGAAGCTGTCGTTGATCATCTTCAGCCCGTCGAGGTCGACGAACAGCATCGCCGCCGTGTCGCCGTGGCGCCGTGCGCGCTCGATCACCCGGTCGAGCTCGCGCATGAAGCCGCGCCGGTTGGGCAGGGCGACCATCGAGTCCTGGTGCGCCAGCTCGTCCAGTTGCTGGACTCGCTCTTCCAGGCGCGCGACCTCGTCCTGCAGCCGGCGGATCTCCGCCCGCAGCATGTCATTGCCCGCAACTTCGGCAAGCTGATCGGTCATCACCCGAGCGAGTCCCTGTTGCCCTGGTACATGATTAAATGCGAATCTTTGGCACTGCAAACAGCACCTTGCAGTGTGTCCGATTGCGCGACAGCGCGCAGCTTCCTAAACGCACCAGGCTGGGAGCAAACGGCCGTCGGGCCAATCCAAGGGACGGGCAATTGAGCGAGCCGCTGGTCGGGATCATCATGGGCAGCAGCTCCGACTGGGAAACCATGCGCCACGCCGCGGAGACGCTCGATCGCCTGGAGGTCGCGCACGAGGTCAGGATCGTCTCCGCGCACCGGACCCCGAAGCGGCTGTACGATTATGCGCTTTCGGCGCGCGGGCGCGGGCTCAAGGTGATCATCGCCGGTGCCGGCGGCGCCGCGCACCTGCCGGGCATGGCAGCGGCGATGACCAGCCTGCCGGTGCTCGGCGTGCCGGTCGAAAGCCAGGCGCTCAAGGGCATGGATAGCCTGCTGTCGATCGTCCAGATGCCGGCCGGCGTGCCGGTCGGGACGCTCGCGATCGGGCGGCCGGGGGCGGTCAATGCGGCACTGCTCGCCGCCGCCATGCTCGCAACCGCCGACGAGGGGCTCGCCGAGCGGCTCGAGGCGTTTCGGAGCGAGCAGACGGACTCGGTGGCCGAGCGCCCATAGGTGATCGCTCCGGGCGCAACCATCGGCATCATCGGCGGCGGCCAGCTCGGCCGGATGATCGCCATCGCCGCCGCCCAGCTCGGCTACAGGAGCCACGTTCTCGCGCCCGACGCCGACCCACCCGCCGGCGATGTCGCGGCCCTTGTCACGCGCGCGGAATATGATGATCGCGACGCGCTGCACGGCTTCGCCGCTGCGGTCGACCTCGCCACCTACGAGTTCGAGAACCTGCCGGCCGCGGCGTTGGCCGAGCTCGGCGCCAAGCTGCGCCCAGGCACCGCCAGCCTCGCCATCGCCCAGGACCGAGCGGCCGAGAAACTTTTTCTCCAGGACCGCGGCCTGCCGCTTGCCGCGTGGCGGCCGGTCGACAGCCTGGAGGGCCTGCGCGCCGCCGTCGCCGAAATCCGGAGTGCCACCGTGCTCAAGACCCGCCGCCTCGGGTATGACGGCAAGGGCCAGGCGTGGATCCGCTCGGCCGGCGATATCGAGCCGGCATGGCAGGCGATCGGCGGCGAGCCGGCGGTGCTCGAGGAGGCGGTGATCTTCGACGCCGAATTCTCGGTGGTCGTCGCGCGCTCGGCGGCGGGCGAGGTGCGGGCCTTTCCGGTCCCGGAGAATGCGCACGAAGGCGGCATATTGCGGCGCTCGACAGTGCCGGCCGGCGCCGCCGTCGAGCCGCACGTGAGCCGCGCCGTGGAGATCGCCGAAAGCATCGTGCGCGCGCTCGACCATGTCGGAGTGCTCACCGTCGAATTCTTTGCCCGCCCCGCGGGGCCGATCGTCAACGAGATCGCGCCGCGCGTTCACAACAGCGGCCACTGGACCATCGAAGGAGCCGCCACCTCGCAGTTCGAGCAGCATGTCCGCGCGATTGTCGGCCTGCCGCTCGGTTCGACCGAGCTGCGCGGCAGCCGCGTCGTCATGGACAATCTGATCGGTGACGACGTGCTCGCCTGGCAGCAGCTGGCGGCCGAGCCCGGCGCCAGTCTCCATCTCTATCGCAAGGGCGCGCCGCGCCCCGGGCGCAAGATGGGCCACGTCACCCGCGTGACGC
>DATLFV010000035.1:0-6314 GCA_035540875.1 Sphingomicrobium sp.
CCTTCGCGCACTGTCGCCGACATCTCGGTCGAAACGCTTGCCGAAGTCGCGCAGCTGCGGACCGTCGTCGGGATCAAGGATGCGACCGGCAATCTCGCCCGGGTGACCGCGCAGCGGCTCGCCTGCGGCACGGATTTCTGCCAGCTCAGCGGCAATGACGACATGGCGCTCGGGTTCAACGCCATGGGCGGCGTCGGCTGCATATCAGTCACGGCCAACGTCGCTCCGCGGCTTTGCGCCGACTTCCAGCAGGCGACGCTCGATCGCGACTGGGACGTGGCACTCGAGCTCCAGGACCGGCTCTACCCGTTGCACGCGGCACTGTTCAGCGACGCCTCGCCGGGCCCTGCCAAATACGCACTCTCCCGGGTTCGTCCGGGCTTCCCGGCTGACCTTCGCCTGCCGCTCACCGAGCCGTCAGCCGCTTCGAAGGCGGCCGTCGACGCAGCCCTGGAGCACGCAGGCCTCGCCTGACCCGCCGCCATGGCCAAGCCGCTCCCGCAACCGTTCGACAAGCAGAAGGTGGTCGCCGAGAACCGGCGCGCCCGCTACGACTATTTCGTCGAGGAGCGACTCGAAAGCGGTATTCAGTTGGTGGGGACCGAGGTCAAGTCGCTGCGGGTGGGGGAGGGCTCCATCGCCGAGAGCTATGCCACCGTCGAAGGCGAGGAAGTCTGGCTGATCAACTCGTCGATCCCGGAATACAGCCACGGCAATCGCCTCAACCACCACCCGCGTCGGCCGCGCAAACTGTTGCTCAAAGGGCGCGAGATCGCGAAACTGCACGGCGCGGTCACCCGCCAGGGGCTGACGCTGGTGCCGCTTTCCATATATTTCAATTCCAGCGGACGCGCGAAGGTCGAGCTGGCGATCGCGCGAGGGAAGAAAATGCATGACAAGCGCGAGACGGTGAAGGAGCGCGACTGGAAACGGGAGCAGGGCCGGCTGCTGCGCCGCCATGGCTGATCTCGGCAGTCTCGCCCGGCGGTTCATGAAGCGGCACGCGCCGAGCCGCGACGAAGTGCTGGAAAGCCGCTGGCTGAAGCCGTTCGGCAAGAGGATCCGCCAGTCGGACCTGTGGCGCTTTACCCGCCGCTCGGTCCCGCGAGGAGTCGCCGTGGGACTGTTCGTCGGCATTTTCCTGATGATCCCGGGGCTGCAGATCATTGGCGCGGCCCTGGTGTCGGCGCCGGTTCGGGCGAACATCCCGATCGCTGCCGCCATGACGTTCCTGTCCAACCCCGCGACGACGCCATTCTTCCTGATCGCCGCGATCGATGTCGGCAATCGCCTCGGCTTCAGTGCCGACCTGGCGACATATGATGCGTTGCGGCGCAGCCACGCAGGGTTAGGCGAGTGGCTGTCCTGGCTGGTCTCCGATGCCGCTCCGGCGATGATGAGCGGCCTGGCGCTGATCGGAGCGATCGTGGCCCTGGCGGGCTATGTTGTCGCCTTGTTCGCCTGGCGCTGGTGGGTAGCCCGGCGCTGGCGCGAACGCCGGGCGCTATAATGCTGTACCAGGAACTCGCCGAGCCGGACGTTGAGCGCCTTGCGCCAATGCCGCGATGGCTGGTTCCGGCTCTGGCGATCGCCGCGGCGCTGAGCGTCGCCTTGCTGCTGTGGATGGCAGGTGTGGAGGAGGCGGCGCTCGGCATTGTGGCCTTGGGCGCAGCTGCGGCGGCGTTCTCGGCGCTGCGGAGCGCGCGGCTGACGCGGCCGGAGATCATCGCGCTCGCCCCTGCACCCGATTTCGCCTTGCTTGGTTCTGCGCTTGGCCTGTGCTCCGACGCGGCCGCTCTCACCAGCAGCGAGGGCAGCCTGCTCATCGCCAACGCCGCTTACCGGGAGCGATTCGGCCGTGCCTGCTCGCCGCTGGAACTCGCCGCGGACGAGGATGGGCGCCAGTCGCTTGATCTCGTCAGGACGATGGCGGCGCGGGACGGAGCAGGCTGCGTCGCCGGCGTCGCGAGCGTCGTTGGCGCGGTCGCGGTGGAAGTCGATCGCGCCGGGACCCGTGGCGATCTGCTGCTCTGGCGCTTTCTCCAGCCGGCAGCCCCCGACCCGATCGCGGTAGCGGCCCGGCGCCTCGAAGGCTCCGTCGGCGAGCGCCTCGGAGGAGCGGGTGTTCTGGCCGCCGTCGCCGATCCGGGCGGCCGGCTGGTCGGTGCCAACCGGGCCTTCGCCAGCCGGGCCATTCCTGCCGCCCGGGACGGAGAGAGCTTCCACCTTGAGGATGTCGTCACTGCTACTGCCGACGGCGAGGTGCGCCTGCTCGGCGACGGCGAGGCCGCTCGGCCGCTCAAGAGCGTCGAGCTGCCGATCCTCGGCGCTGAGGATAGCGGCGGATTCGTGTTGCTGCTGTTCGACGCACAGCAAGACGGCGCGACGGCCGCTGCCGCGGATCTCCAGGCCTTGCTGGAAATCCTCCCGATCGGGCTGGCACTGGTCGACCGCGATGGCCGCTTCCTCACCATGAACCAGGCGTTCCGCGCCGCGGCAGGGCTGAAGGGCAATGCCATGCCGGCATATCCGGGGGACCTCGTCGTCAAGGAAGACAAGGGGACGGTCGCCGACGCCGTGCGCCGCAACGCGCGCGGACCCGCAATGTCGGGGGACCTGGCGGTCCGGCTCGCCCGCAATGTCGGTGAGCCGGTGGCACTGACCATCGCCGGCGTCCGCGGCCTCGGCGAAGCCGCGGTCCTGCTGCTGCTCAAGGACAACAGCGAAGAAGCCAAGCTCAAGCGGCAGATCGCCCAGGCGACCAAGATGCAGATGGTCGGGCAGCTCGCCGGCGGCGTCGCCCATGACTTCAACAACATCCTGACCGCGATCATCGGCCACTGCGATCTGATGCTGATGCGCCATACTCCCGGCGACAGCGACTATGACGACATCCAGCAGATCAAGTCCAACTCGAACCGCGCCGCGGGACTCACCCGCCAGCTGCTCGCTTTTTCGCGCCAGCAGACTCTGCGCCCCCAGGTGCTGCAGCTCCCCGACGTCGTTTCGGAGGTGTCGCACCTGTGCAAGCGCCTGCTCGGCGAAACCGTGCAGCTGGTGGTCAAGCACGGCCGCCATCTGGGCCCCATCCGCGCCGACCCGGGCCAGCTCGAACAGGTCATCGTCAATCTCGCCGTCAACGCCCGCGATGCCATGGCCGCCAAGGGCGGCGGAACGCTCACCATCCAGACCTACGCGGTGATGTCGGACCAGGTCGCGGAGCTTGGCTCCGAGATTCTTCCGATCGCCGACTACAGCGCCTTGTCCGTGACCGATACCGGCTGCGGCATCCCGCCGAGCGTGCTCGGCAAGGTATTCGAGCCATTCTTCACCACCAAGGAAGTTGGCAAAGGCACGGGGCTGGGCCTCTCCACAGTCTATGGGATCGTCAAGCAGTCCGGCGGCTACATCTTCGCCGATTCGAAGGTGGGCGAGGGGACCCGCTTCGTGATTTACCTTCCGGTCCACCGCGAGCAGGCCGCCGCCGCCAAGCCGCGCCAGCTTCCCAAGCCGAAGGAGAGCGAGCTCTGGGGATCGGGAACCGTTTTGCTGGTCGAGGACGAGCCGATGGTCCGCGGCGTCGCCGAACGGGCTCTGACCCGCCACGGCTACACGGTCATCACCGCCGACAATGGCGAAGAGGCACTCGAAGTGCTTGGCCGCGGCGAGACGATCGACCTCCTGATCAGCGACGTGGTGATGCCGGCGATGGACGGGCCGACGATGGTCCGAGAGGCGCGCAAGACGCGCCCGGACCTCAAGATCCTCTTCATGTCAGGTTATGCCGAGGAGCAGCTGCGCAAGTCCATCGACATCGACGACGTTGCTTTCCTGCCCAAGCCCTTCTCCGTCCAGGAACTGGCTGAGGCGACGCGGCGGGCAATGGGCACGAAATAATTGCTTTGCAGGGACGGGGAGCGGCCTTATTCGAAGCGCCGATGTCCGCGTCCCGCTCCATCCTGATCGTCGAGGACGAGCCGCTCATTGCGATGATGCTCGAGGATTTCCTGGAATCGCTCGGCCACTCGGTTGCGGCCACGTGCGATTCCGTTGGCGATGCCTTGAGCGAAGTCGAGAAGGGCGGATTCGATCTCGCGATCCTCGATGTTAACCTCAAAGGGGAGAACGTCTGGCCGGTCGCCTCCCAGCTGCGCGAGCGCGGACTGCCGTTCATTATTGCCAGCGGCGGCCATGTCGACCCACCGCCGGCCGAATTCGCCTCCGTGCCGCTGATCGAGAAGCCCTATACGGTCGATCGCGTGACGCCGGCGATCAATGCGGCCCTCGCCGGGTAAGGCGCGCGCGCCGCTCGTCGCGCTTGCCGCCGCCGCCCTGCTCGCCCTCCTGTTTGCGACCATGATCGACTTCCAGAGCCAATTGATCTTCCCGACCCATGCCGTGCCCTCGCCCGGGCCGCTGCCGACGGGCGCGGTCAGGGTTACGCAGCCGACCGGCGACGGGCAGACGCTCCACGGCGTTCACATACCACCGTCGCGACCTGTTCCCGGGCCCGCGACGCTGGTCCTGTCCTTCGCCGGCAATGCCTGGAACAGCGAAGACGCCGCCGATTACCTGCACCAGCTCTACGGCCACGCGCACGTCGTCGGCTTCCACTATCGCGGGTACCGGCCCTCGACAGGCACGCCTTCGGCCGAGGCGTTGCTCGCCGATGCGCCGCGGATCTACGACTTTGCCGTGGCGCGCATCAATCCGGCGCGAGTGGTCGCCGTCGGGTTCAGCATCGGCACGGGGGTTGCGGCCGAGCTTGCCCGCAAGCGCGAGCTTGACGGACTGATCCTGGTGACGCCCTTCGACAGCCTCAAGGCAGTGGCGAGCGACCATTATCCGATGCTGCCGGTCGGCCTGTTCTTCCAGCACGAGATGAACAGCGCGGCGGCCCTCAGGAAAAACGAAGTGCCGGTGGCGATCGTGGCTGCCGAGCGCGACGGCCTGATCCCGAAGAAACGCACGGACGCGCTCCGCCGCCAGGTGCGCAATCTGGTGTTCGACCGGACCATCCGCGGCGGCAATCACAACGACATCTATCCGCGTGCCGATTTCCACGCGGCGATGCGGCAGGCCCTCGACGAACTCGGCAGCTGAAGCTGCGGCCTTGTCCCGGCAGCATCGGCAATCCATATTCTTCAGCGACGTAGGAGCCCGCGCATTCTCCTCGCGTTAACGCCTCCTATAGCTTGCTTGTGACATAAAGCAGGCTAGCATGGCTCTGGAAACAGGTCGCTGACGGCCGCACGACAAGGACGGGAATGACGAAGCTAACTGGCGGCGACAGCAAAAGCACCCTCTACTGCTCGTTCTGCGGAAAGTCGCAGCACGAGGTGAGGAAGCTGATCGCCGGGCCGACCGTGTTCATCTGCGATGAGTGCGTCGAGCTGTGCAACGACATCATCCGGGAGGAGTCAAAGTCGGCGCTCGTCAAGACGCGCGACGGCGTCCCGACGCCGGCGGAGATCTGCAAGGTGCTGGACGATTATGTGATCGGCCAGAGTCGCGCCAAGCGCGTGCTCTCGGTTGCCGTCCACAACCATTACAAGCGGCTCAACCACGGTGCCAAGACCGGCACCGACGTCGAGCTCGCCAAGTCCAACATCCTGCTGATCGGCCCCACCGGCTGCGGCAAGACCTTGCTGGCGCAGACGCTCGCCCGCATCCTCGACGTGCCGTTCACCATGGCCGACGCGACGACGCTGACGGAGGCCGGCTATGTCGGCGAGGACGTCGAGAACATCATCCTGAAGTTGCTTCAGGCCTCCGACTATAACGTGGAGAAGGCGCAGCGCGGCATCGTCTACATCGACGAGATCGACAAGATCAGCCGCAAGTCGGACAATCCGTCGATCACCCGCGACGTGTCGGGGGAGGGGGTGCAGCAGGCTTTGCTCAAGCTGATGGAGGGCACCACCGCTTCGGTGCCTCCGCAGGGCGGCCGCAAGCATCCGCAGCAGGAATTCCTGCAGGTCGACACCACCAACATATTGTTCATCTGCGGCGGTGCCTTTGCGGGTCTCGAGAAGATCATCGCCGACCGCCTGCAGGGCAAGTCGATCGGCTTCGGCGCGTTCGTCGCCGCGCCCGAGGAGCGCAAGACCGGCGAAGTGCTCAAGAATTGCGAACCCGAGGATTTGCTGAAGTTCGGGCTGATCCCCGAATTCATCGGCCGCCTGCCGGTGATCGCGACGCTGGAGGACCTGGACGAGGAAGCCCTCGTCAAGATCCTGGTCGAGCCCAAGAATGCTCTGGTCAAGCAATATGCCAAGCTGTTCGACATGGAAGACGTCGAGCTCGATTTCACG
>DATLFV010000036.1:0-13108 GCA_035540875.1 Sphingomicrobium sp.
CGGCAAATCAATATCGCCCATGACCGACTGAGCGACCCGGTGCAGCGCCGCGCCTACGACCAGGCGCGGGGGCTTTCCCGGCCGCGGGAGCAGGCGCAGCACGCTCCGGAGCGAGCTGAACCGCGCCTTGAGCCCCCCCCCGAGGTGGAGCAGACCGCTGGTCCCCGTCTGGAAAGCAGAGTCCGCGCGGAGCCCCCCGAAACGCCCCACCACGGTGACCGCTGGCGCGGCTCCGCGGAAGACCAGGGTCATGCGCCGGTCGTCGAATTCCGCTATCTCGGCCGCGACAGGATGGTGCTGGCAACGGCCGCCCTCGTGGCCCTCCTGGGGTCAGCGGCGCTGCTGCTTCCCAAGCTGCTTCCGGATGCCGGGCAAGACGCCCTGCCGCCTGTTTCCGAAGCGGGCCCAGCGACTGAAAGGTCCGTGGAAGCCGAGACCCTCCTCGAGCCCGGACCAGCAGAAAGCGCGGACATCGAGAGCCCAGCTAGCGTGGAGCCTACGGCAGCCGTGCAACAGGCACCAGTCGCCAGCCCGCCAGGCGCAGCCGCCGAGCCCAATGCGGCGGTCACGGCGCAACAGGAACAGGTGCCGGCTGCGGACCGCTCGGGCGCCTCGGCGGTGCAGCCCCGCGCCGTCAGCGCGCCGGCCCCGGCGGCCCGGGCAGCCGCCGCACCAGCGCCTGCAGCGCGAGCGCCGGCACAGACACCAGCCGGGACCCGAACCGAACCCGCAACAAGGAGGGCCACGGCGCTGGCCGGTGCGCCAATTGCGATCGGCAGCAGTGCGACCGCCGCGATGCCGGCGACGCCTGCCAGGTGGGTGAGCGGCGGATTGCTTGACCGAGACAATCCGGGCGGACGCCTGGAGGGGACGGTGCATGTGCGATTCACCGTCAACCGCAGCGGCCGAGCCACCGACTGTCGCCCGCTTGCGGTTAGCGGCGATGCGGCGCTCGCCTCGATCACCTGCCGGCTGGTCGAGCAGAGACTGTACTTCAGTCCGGCGCTGGACGCTTCCGGTCAGCCCATATCCTCCGAAATGCGGACAAGTTACACCTGGGGACGCAGACAGCGTCGCTGATCCTGTTCCGGCTCCAGGCCGCTCGTCGATCACCGGGCCTGAGAACTGCGCCACTGGCCGACGGCGCGCCAGCCCACTAGAGCCGCGCAATGACCGACTTCGCCTCGCTCCTGACTGCCGACCGCGGCCAGCCTGCTCGCCTCATCCATCTGGTGGACAAAAAAAATTTCGAGGATTGGGCGAAGCGCCGCTCGGCGGCCGACCGCGCCTTGCTGGCCGCGCACCGCTTTGACGGCAAGAAGGTCCACGCAAGCGTCGTCCTGCCGCAGGCCGGCTGCGACTTCGAGGCGGTTGCGGCGGTGGCCAATGCGGATGCGCTGTCGCCCTGGTGCCTGGCGCGGCTCGCCGAAACGCTGCCTGAAGGCTTGTACCGGCTCGCCGCGGACGCTCCCGGCATCGCGGCCCTCGGCTGGCTGCTCGGCCAGCACCGGCTCGACAAATATCGCAAGCCCGCCGACGAGCAGCCGGGCCCGCGCGTGCTGGTGACCCGGGAAGCTGCGGAGGTCGACCGCTCCGTCAGGTTGGCGGCGGCAACCGCACTGGTCCGCGACCTGGTCGACACGCCGGCCGCCGACCTCGGCCCGACGGAACTCGAGGCTGGGGTACGGGAGGAGGCGCAGCGCTTCGGCGGAAAGGTTCGAGTTACGGCCGGAGAAGCGCTTGCCCAGGGCTATCCACTGATCCACGCGGTCGGGGCTGCCGCCGCTCGCCACCGCGCACCGCGGCTGATCGAGGTCGAGTGGGGCAACCCCACGGACCCACGCCTCGCCATCATCGGCAAGGGCGTCTGCTTCGACACCGGCGGGCTCGACCTCAAGAACAGCGCCGGCATGAGGCTGATGAAGAAGGACATGGGCGGCGCCGCCCACGCGCTGGCACTCGCGGGCCTGGTCGCGTCGGAGCGGCTGCCGGTGCGGATGCACCTGCTGATCCCCGCGGTCGAGAATGCGGTGGCTTCGGAAGCCATGCGGCCAGGCGACGTGGTCCGGTCACGAAAAGGGCTGCAGGTGGAGATCGATAACACCGACGCCGAAGGCAGGCTGATCCTCGCCGATGCGCTGACCCGCGCCGCCGAGGCCGAGCCCGAGCTCATCCTCGACTTCGCGACGCTGACGGGCGCCGCGCGAGTCGCGCTCGGGCCCGATTTCCCGGCCCTGTTCGCCAACCGCGACGATCTCGCGGCAAGCCTCGAAACAGCGGCCAGGGAGGTCGAGGACCCGGTCTGGCGCATGCCTTTGTGGGACGGCTACGACGACATGCTCAAAAGCGACATCGCCGACCTGGCCAATGCCGCCAGCTCGCCCATGGCGGGCTGCATCACTGCGGCCTTGTTCCTGCGCCGCTTCGTCCCCGAGGGCGCCGCATGGGCGCATTTCGACACATTCGCCTGGCGAGCGAGCGCCAGGCCCGGCCGGCCCAAGGGCGGCGACGCGCTCGGGCTCCGGGCCGCGTTCGCGATGCTTCGCCGCCGCTATGGATGAGCCGGCGCCGGCGAAAATCTATTCGATTCCTCGGTTTTCCTGTCGCATGGCTGCAACATTTCGCTTCCTTACCGGTTTAAATCCGCGACCTGAAGTGACGGGGACGGAGACCCACCGATATGAGCGAGGTTTCGCTTGCTGGCTGGATGAAGGCGCTGATTGCCTATGTCCGTTCGGGCGAGCCGGACCTCACCAATCGCCAGATGGCCCTGCTGATGCTGGTGTATCTGACACCTGGGCCGCATACCGTTCGCGGCCTCGCCCGGGTGCTGGGCGTTTCCAAGCCGGTCGTCACGCGCGCCTTGAACACGCTCGGTGCGCTCGGCTATCTGCGGCGCGAACGGGACCAGGACGACCGCCGCAACGTGTTCGTCGTCCGGACCAATAATGGGGCGGACTTCCTTGAAGGCTTCAAGCGCAACCTCCGCGAAGGCGGAGACGGGGCAGCCGCAGCCCACCGGCCGATCATCGGCCAGGCGCGCGAGTTCGCCCACCAAAGCTGAAGGCTTCGGCCTGTCAGGGCCCTCCCAGCTGCCGGATCCCGCAACGTCCGCCTACCGCCGCGATCTTGCAGACGTGGGCCTGGCCGGGCTCGTAATCGCCTCCCACTACGCAGAGCCGCTGCCGCGGGTCGTCGCGGCGCCGACGTGCCTTCGATCCGGCCCCTCGGAACAGGCCGAAGTAATCGCCCAGCTGGACGCCGGCGAGCCGTTCGCGATGCTCGACGACAGCCTGGGCTGGGCATGGGGCTATGGGGGCGCCGAGCGCCGGGTCGGCTACGTGGCTTCGGCAGCGGTGGCCGCAGCCTGATCGATCACATCTCGCCGCGGGCGCGGCGGATGGCGTACCACTTCTGCACGTTGGCATTGTGCTCGGCCAGGGTGTCGGCGAACACGTGCCCGCCGGTGCCGTCCGCAACGAAATAAAGCGCGCTCGTGGGCGCCGGGTCCAGGACAGCGGCAATGCTGTCGCGGCCGGGGTTCGCGATCGGGCCAGCCGGAAGGCCCGGCTCGCGATAGGTGTTGTAACCGGTGACGGCGTTGAGCTCCGAGCGGCGGATGCGGCGGCCGAGCGGCTTGCCCTTGGTAATCGGATAGATGACGGTGGGGTCGGCATCGAGCTTCATGCCGATCTTGAGCCGGTTGCAGTAGACTCCGGCGACGGTCCTGCGCTCCGAAGGCTTGCCGGTCTCCTTCTCGACGATGGAAGCGAGGATCACGGCCTCCTCCTTGGAATTCACCGGGCAGCCCGGCTTGCGCTGCGCCCACAGCCGGTCAAGCGTCTTGGTCATCGCCGCCTGCATCCGCTGAATGAGGGCGGCGCGCGTCTCGCCGCGCTTGTAGCCGTAGCTGTCCGGCAGGACGCTGCCTTCCTCAGGCAGCGGCGCGTCGCCGGCAAGATGTTCCAGCGCGGCCACCTTCTCCTGCACCAGGATCGAGGGCATGCCCTCGGGAATCGTCACAAGGCGCTGCACCGGCTGACCGTGTTGGAGCAGGTCGAGAATCCTTGCCCCGCCGAGGCCGCGAGGGATCTCGAACTCGCCGGCCTGGATCGGATCGCCCGAGCCGAAAATGCGGGCCATCAGCCGGTACGTGCGAGCCGAACCCGGAATTGCGCCGGCTTTCTCAAGCTGGCCAGCAACCCGCGCCAGGCTCGATCCCTCCTCGACGATGATCGTGTGCGGCCCCGGCTTTGGTCCGGCCGCGGCCCACAACAGCCAGTAGGTCGCGCCGCCGCCGATCACCGCGAGGACCGCGGCGATGATGATCAGCCGCCGCAGCACCGGTTATCGAACCGCCGTCATCACCAGCGACGCATTGGTCCCGCCGAAGCCGAAGCTGTTGTTGAGCACCGCCTTGACCGGGCGTTGCTTGGCCTGGTGTGGTACCAGGTCGACCCCGGCGCACCCGTCCGACGGATTGTCGAGGTTGAGCGTCGGCGGAACGACCTGGTCGCGCATCGCCAGGATGCAGAAGATGCTCTCCACGGCGCCTGCGCCGCCGAGCAGATGGCCGATCGCCGACTTTGTCGAGCTCATGCTCATGCTGCCGACATGGTTGCCGAACAATTTGCGCACCGCGCCAAGCTCAAGCTCGTCGCCCAGCGGCGTGGAGGTGCCGTGGGCGTTGATGTAGTCGATGTCGCCGAGGTCCAGCCCCGACTTCTTCATTGCCATATCCATCGAGCGGTAGGCGCCCGAGCCTTCCGGATGCGGTGCGGTCACGTGGTGCGCATCGCCCGACAGACCGTAACCGACCACTTCCGCGTAGATCCTGGCGCCGCGCGCCCTGGCATGCTCATATTCCTCGAGCACGACCACGCCCGCGCCCTCGCCCATGACGAAGCCGTCGCGGTCCTTGTCGTAGGGGCGGCTCGCTTTTTGCGGCTCGTCGTTGCGCAGCGACAAGGCGCGCGCCTGGGCAAAGCCGGCAATGCCAATCGGGCAGATCGTTGCCTCGGCGCCGCCGGCAAGCATGATGTCGGCGTCGCCGTCCTTGATCATGCGCGCCGCATCCCCGATCGAATGAGCGCCGGTCGAGCAGGCGGTGACCACCGCATGGTTCGGGCCCATCAGCCCGTAGCGGATGCTGACCTGCCCGGAGATGAGGTTGATGAGGCGGCCGTGCACGAAGTGCGGGCTGACTCGGCCCGGCCCCTTCTCGTGCAGCACCAGGCTTTCGCTTTCGATGCCGGGCAGGCCGCCGATTCCGGAGCCGATCGAGCAGCCGGCTCGAAGCTTCATCTCCTCGGGCATGTCGACCAGACCGGCGTCCTCCATGGCCTGGCCCGCCGCGTCGAGGCCGAAAACGATGAACGGATCGACCTGCCGCTGGATCTTGTGATCCACCCGCTTGGCCGGGTCGAAGCCATATTCATGACCGGCGGGCTTCACCTCGCAGGCAATGCGGCACTTCTGGTCGCTGGCGTCGAAACGGGTGATCGGCCCCGCTCCGCTCCTGCCGGCGAGGATGTTGGCCCAACTGGTCTCGACGTCGCCGCCAAGCGGCGTGACAAGACCCAGACCAGTGACCACTACACGGCGCATGACAATGTCTCCAACAGCAAGACAGGCTCATACCCTTTCGGGCAGAGCCTGTCGAAACTCCTTCCCCAAAGGGCGAGGCGGCGGGTCAGCCCTTGTTGTTGTCGATGAAGTCGATCGCGTCCTTGACCGTGGTGATCTTCTCGGCCGCATCGTCCGGGATCTCGACCCCGAATTCCTCCTCGAACGCCATCACCAGCTCCACGATGTCGAGGCTGTCCGCGCCAAGATCATCGATGAAGCTCGCATCCTCGGTGACCTTGTCCGCCTCGACGCCGAGATGCTCGACGACGATTTTCTTCACCCGCTCCGTAGTCTCGCTCATGCTTTCATCCCTCCATTGGGTTTTGCGCTGCCCTAGCGAGGCGCCCTTTGCGCTGCAAGTGCGGCCGATTGGAGCCGATAACGCGCCAACCGGGTTGTGGACCCGATGCGTGACAGCCGCCCCCTGACCGCAGGCGAATTGGCCATGGCGCGTTCCATGTTCGGCGACGCGATCGATTACGCACGGGTGCGGCTGGTGCGGCGCAGATGGTGGCTTTTCCAGCCGAAGAATGTGGTGATGGCACCGACCGGCCACATCCATTTCCACCCCCACGGGGACCTCTGGTCGGACGACTTCGCCAAGGAGCCGCTGTCGCGGCAGGGGCTGTTCATCCACGAGATGACCCATGTCTGGCAGGCGCAGGCCAAAGGCCGCTTCTACCTGCCGCTGATGCGCCACCCATTCTGCCGCTATGCATACAAGCTAGAGCCCGACCGTCCGTTCGAGAGCTATGGGCTTGAACAACAGGCGGAAATCGTTCGTCACGCTTTCCTTGCCGAACGCGGGTTCCGGCTGGCGCTCTGCCCGCCGCGATCGTTGCTGCCGTTCGGCCGTGTCACCTAGACGACACAGGCGTGCCAAGAAAAACAACGTCACGGCTGTTCCCTCTCCCGCATGCATGGCTGAATGGGGCATAGGTCCAGGTTAATTTGTAATAACAGTGCCGGGGGAACACACATGCGCATCTCGACCATCTTGTTGTTCAGCACGGCTGCGGTGGCACTTGCCGCCCCAGTTCGCGCGCAGTCCACTCAGGAGGACGTCGCGCAAGCCGCCAACCAGCCGCCGGCCACCCAGGCCAATGACGAGATCGTGGTTACCGCGACCAAGCGCGCCAGCCGCATCCAGGACGTGCCTTTCTCGATCAACGCCCAGACCCAGGAAGACATCCAGCGGGCCAACGCGCAGAACATCGAGGACATCAGCCGCAACGTGGCTGGCCTGACGGTGCAGAACCTCGGGCCGGGACAGAGCCAGGTGTCGGTGCGCGGCGTCTCGGCCGGCCAGATCGTCCGCGACCAGCCGGGCGTGAAGGAGCAGGTCGGCGTCTACATGGACGAAAGCGTCATTTCGCTCTCGCTGTTCACGCCCGATTTCGACCTGTTCGATCTTAACCGCGTCGAGACGCTGCGCGGGCCGCAGGGGACACTGTTCGGCTCCGGTTCGGTCGGCGGCACGCTGCGCTACATCACCAACCAGCCGCGCCTCGGAGCAACGGAAGGAACGATCGAAGGCAGCGTCAACAAGTTCCACAAAGGCGAGATGGGCTACCACCTCAAGGGCGCGATCAACGTGCCCTTCGGTGACACAATCGCGATGCGTGCCGTTGCCTATGGCACTCGCTACGGCGGCTTCATCGACGCCATCGGACCGGCCGGCGGCAAGGACATCAACGACGGCAACCGGGTCGGCGGGCGCGTGGCACTGCTGTTCGAGCCTACGCCCGACATCAAGCTCACACCGAGGGTCGTCTATCAGAAGATCCGGGTGAACGGGTTCAACCGGGAGGAAGAATATAACTTCTACGCCAACCAGTTCACGAACCCCCCGGTCGAACTCGGGGAGCGGACACAATATCTTCAGCTCCGGGAGAAGTTCACCGACGACACCTTGCTCGCTGACCTGACTGCCAGCGTCGGGCTTGGTCCGGTCGAGCTGACCTCCATCACCAGCTACATCAATCGCGACATCCTGGTCAGCCGCGACGCGTCAGCACTGACCGGCTCGGTCTCGATCGTTCCGTTCGTGGTCGCATTCGGCGCGCCACCGGCGCTGGCCGGTCTGCCGTCGAACCTGCGGGACACGACCGATCTGAAGCAGTGGACCCAGGAACTTCGCCTCGGCTCGACGGGCGCGGGCCCCTTCCAGTGGGTGTTCGGCGGTTTCTATTCAGCCGTCGACCGCACTTATGCTCAGCGCCTTCCAACGCCTGGCTACGACGCCTTCATCGATGCGATCCCCGCCTTTGCCGGCATCCCCGGCGGCGTATCTGCGGCGGTTGCCAACGGCTTCCCGCTCAACTCGCCGTACAATGCGGACCTGCCGTACGACATCAAGCAGAAGGCGCTGTTCGGAGAGGCAAGCTACGATTTCGGCCAGATCAAGCTGACCGGCGGCGGCCGCTTCTACCGCTTCAGCGAGGAACGCGACTTCATCTCGGGCGGCATTTTCTCCAACAGCGACACCTTCATCGGCGACAAGACCAAGTCGAGCGGATTCTCGCCACGGGCGATCGTTACCTACGAGCCCACGCGGGACTTCAGCCTGAACGTCCAGGCGGCCAAGGGATTCCGCCTGGGTGGCGTCAACGACCCGCTCAACGTGCCGCTCTGCACGGCCGAGGACAGGGCGATCTTCGGTGGATACCAGACCTACGACGACGAGACGCTGTGGAACTATGAAGCGGGCGTCAAATACTCGCGTCGCGGAATCACGTTCAACACCGCCGCCTTCTACACGAAGATCAGGGATCTGCAGGTTACCCTGGACGCCGGCAGCTGCTCGTCGCGCGTGGTCTTCAACGTGCCCAAGGCCCACACCAAGGGCGTCGAGGCGGAAGTCGCGGCGAGCCCGATGCCGGGACTGGAATTGTCGCTTGCCGGAAGCCTGATCGAGGCTGAGTTCGACTCGACGGTGTTCTCCGGCGCAGGCGCAGTCCTCGGCGGGATCCGCGAAGGCAATCGCCTGCCGACCGTGCCCAAGTTCCAGCTGGCCGCCTCGGCGACCTACGGGCAGCGCTTCAGCAGCAATGCCGACTGGTATGTCACGACCAGCGTCCAGCATGTCGGCAGCCGCTTCACCCAGCCCAGCGACCAGGAGCCGGGTGCAGGGATCTTCAACTCCATCTTCTTCGATCCGAACACCCGCGCCTTCGGCACCCGGACCCAGGATTTCGGCTCGCTGAAGCTCCCGGCATATAATCTCGTCAACCTCTCTGCCGGGATCGAGTTCGACAGCGGCCTCGAAGTGGTGGCGTTCGCCAACAATCTGTTCGATGAAAATCCAAAGCTGTCGCTCGACCGCGAGCGCGGCGGGCGTGCCCGTCTCGGCTTCAACATTGGGCAGCCGCGGCTGATCGGCCTCACGGTCCGGCAGAGCTTCTCGGCAGCGGCCGCGCCGCTGCCGGTAGTGACGCCCCCGCCTCCGCCGCCGCCGGTAGCGACGCAAACTTGTCCGGATGGAAGCGTGGTGCTGGCGACCGACTCCTGCCCACTGCCGCCGCCGCCACCGCCGCCGCCGCCGCCCGCGCCGGTGCGGGGGTGAGGTACCGGGCGACCGGCCAGCGCTCGCTGCGGTGAGCGACCCGGCCGCGCCCCGGCTCGGACTGACGCGCCGCTCGCTCCTGCTGGGAGCGGGCGGCGCTGCCGTTTCGCCGGCACTGGCCCGAGCAGCGCCGCGCGCTTCGGCTGAGCGGATTGCAGTGGTCGGCGCCGGCGTCTTCGGGGCCTGGACCGCGCATTTCCTGCAGCGCGCCGGCCACCGGGTAACCTTGCTCGATGCCTTTGGGCCAGCACATAGCCGCTCCTCGTCCGGCGGCGAGACGCGGATGACGCGCGCCGGCTACGGCAAGGACGAGATCTACACCCGCATGGCGCTGGACAGCCTTGCCGAGTGGAAGGCGCTCGGGACTGCCGCGAGCCTGCCGATCTTCGTGCCGCACGGCGTCCTGTTCTTCTTCGACGCCGACAATCCCTATCTCGAGCAGAGCCTCGCGGTGCACCGCAGGCTCGGTCTCCCCACCCAGGCGCTGGGCCGGGCGGAAATGGCCCGACGATTTCCGATGATCGACTTCGCGGGCGTTCACTCCGGCATGTTCGAGCCGGGGTTCGGAGCCCTGCTGGCACGACGAGCCGTGCAGACGCTCGTCGCGCGTTTCGTGCAGGGCGGTGGCACCTATCTCAACGCCATGGCCGAGCCGCCCCCGCCCCGCGGCGGCAAGCTGACGGAACTCAGGCTCGCCGGCGGCGAGCGGCTAAGGGCCGACCGCTTCGTCTTCGCCGCCGGTCCCTGGCTGCCCAAGCTGTTCCCCGACGTGGTCGGCACCCGTATCCAGCCGACACGCCAGGAAGTGTTCTTCTTCGCTCCCCCGGCCGGCGACCGCATGTTCCAGCCGAGCGCTATGCCCGGCTGGGCCGATTTCAACGGCGGCGACGTCTACTACGGCTTTCCCGACCTAGAGGCGCGCGGCGTGAAGTTTGCGCATGACGCGCACGGGCCGGAGATCGACCCCGACACGCAGGACCGCCGTCCCAGCGCCGCCGCGCTTGCCGACATCATCGCATTCCGGGACCGCCGTTTCCCGCGGCTGCGCGGGGCGCCGCTCACCGAGGCGCGGGTCTGCCAATATGAAAACAGCTCGAACGGCGACCTGCTGATCGATTTCCATCCACATTTGGGCAACGTGCTGCTCGTCGGAGGCGGATCCGGACATGGCTTCAAGCATGGGCCCGAAGTGGGACGCTATGCCGCAGCCCGCATCCTGGGTCGCGGCAAGCCTGAGCCGCGCTTCAGCCTCGCAACGAAGGCAGCGGTCCACAAGCGCGAAGTGATCTAGGTTCATCGGTGGTTGGCGCTGCTGTGGGCAGGAACTATGGCCACCGTTTGTGCGCCGGGCTTGGCAACTCGTTCTTGAAGTACGCTCGCTCGGCAGGGTCGGTGACTAGAGCGAGGAGTTGATCACGCGCTGACGAGGCTATTCTGCATACTTCATGCCACGCCGGGTCACTGACAATGGCCATGTGGTCGTATGAGTCGCCAGTTGGCTTTTTTTAGTCCCGCAAGGCCACGTGAAGCGGCCATATAGCATCGCGCTCGGGTTCGGAGAGCATTCCGTCGTCAACTTGCCAGCGCAGAGGAGCGTCGTCCGTCTCTGGATCAAGGGCGTCGTAGTTGCCGCCAGCAAAGTCGTAGAAACGCTCGAAGAACTCGACAAATCCATAATGCGGATTCTGCATCTCGGGGTCGAGCCAAGTTGCACGTTGATGTTCAATATCGGCTAGCTCGGCAACGGAGCCAAATAGATTCCTCCTGACGTTTGTACGCAGCTCCTGGTCCCTGCGCACCTCCACCTATGGTTCCTTCGCAACTCCGACCAGCGCCGGCCGGAGCAGCCGGTCCTTGAGCATGTAGCCCGGCTGCATCTCCTCGATGATCGTTCCCGGCTCTGCGTCGGCGGACGGGATTTCGATCATCGCCTGGTGCCTGTGCGGATCGAGCGCCTGGCCCTTGGCTTCGATGCGGCTGATCCCGTGCCGCGCGAACACCGATTCCAGCTCGCGCGACGTCGCCTCGATACCGGCGAGGAAGCTGGCGGCGGTCTGGTCCGCGCGCAGCTCGTCTGAGACGGCGGCGAGCGCCCGGTCGAGATGGTCCTTGATCGCCAGCATGTCGCGCGCGAAGCCGGTGACCGCATATTGGGAGGCCTGCGTCTTCTCGGCCTCGAGCCGGCGGCGCACGTTCTGGGCTTCCGCGGCCGCGTAGAGCGCCTTGCTGTTGGCCTCCTCCAGCTGACGCTCGAGCTCGACGAGCCGGTCGTGCTCGGCGAGCTCCGGCGAGCCTTGCGCCGTTTCCTTGCGAATTTCCTCGGCAGCTTCGTGCAATTCTTCTTCCTCGTTCATGCCATCAATCTCGTCAGGGCCTGGGCAGTGAAATCCACCATGGGCACCACCCGGGCATAGTTCAACCGCGTGGGGCCGATTACCCCGACAACGCCGACCACCTCCCCGCGGCTCCCGCGATAGGGGGCGGCGATCACCGATGAGCCGGAAAGGGCGAACATCCGGTTCTCGGAGCCGATGAAGATCCGGCAGCCCGGGCCGTCGCGGGCGCCTTCGAGCAGGCGCGCGATCTCCTGCCGGTCCTCGATCTCGTCAAGCAGGCGGCGGACCCGCTCCAGGTCCTCGGCCGCATGCTCGTCGATCAGATTGGCCTGGCCGCGCACGATCAGCACCGGCCGCCGGGCATGGTCTTCGCTCCACGCGGCGAGCCCGGTCGCGACCAGCTGCGCGGCGGCAAGGTCGATGGCATCGCGGCGCTCGCTGATCTCGGAGCGCAGCCGCGCCTCGGCCTCGGCCAGCGTCAGGCCGCCGAGACGCGCGTTGATGAAGTTGCTGACCTGCTCCAGCGCGGCGGGCGTCGTGCCGCCATCGAGCGAGACGACGCGGTTCTCGACGCTTCCGTCGGCGCCCACCAGCACGGCCAGCGCCCGAGTGGTGCTGAGCGGGACGAAGCTCAGCTGCTTCAGGCGCAGCTCCTGCTTGGGCGCCATTACCACTCCGGCGCAGGACGACAGGCCGGACAGCGCAGCGGAGGCAGCAGCGAGCGCATCCTCGATCGGCTGGTCGCGGGCGATCTGCGATTCGATCGCCGCGCGCTCCCGGGGATCGGGCGAGGCCGCCTGCATGATGCCGTCGACGAACAGCCTGAGGCCGCTCTCCGTGGGCACCCGCCCTGCCGAGGTGTGGGGATGGGTGAGAAGGCCCCGCTCCTCGAGTTCCTGCATCACGCCGCGGATAGACGCGGGCGACAGGTTGACGCTTCCAGCAAGCACCTTCGAGCCGACCGGCTGGCCGCGCTCGAGATAAGCCTCGACCACCAGGCCGAAGATCGCCCGCATCCGGTCCGAGAGTTCGCCGATCGGCTGCGTCATGCATGCGCATCTAGGATTGGGGTGCGCGCCGGTCTAGGGAGCCAGCCGCACCACTACTAGGAGTTGTTCATGCGTCCCAGCGGCCGCGCGCCCGATCAGATGCGCGAGCTCGGCTTCGAAGCCGGCTTCACTCGTCACGCCGAGGGATCGTGCCTGGTGTCGTTCGGCGACACGCGGGTGCTGGTCACGGCCTCGGTGGAAGAGAAGGTGCCGCCGTTCCTGCGCGGCAAGGGCCAGGGGTGGGTCACCGCAGAATATGGCATGCTGCCCCGAGCCACCCACACCCGCGGCAACCGCGAGGCCGCCAAGGGCAAGCAGTCCGGCCGCACCCAGGAGATCCAGCGACTGATCGGCCGCTCGCTACGCGCCGTCGTCGACCTCCCAAGGCTGGGCGAGCGGCAGGTGATCCTCGACTGCGACGTGATTCAGGCCGACGGCGGCACCCGCACCGCCGCAATATCCGGCGCCTGGGTCGCGCTCCGTCTGGCCGTCGATGGTCTCAAGCTTGCCGCCGATCCCATCCGCACCCA
>DATLFV010000037.1:0-23937 GCA_035540875.1 Sphingomicrobium sp.
TGGGACGGGAGGGGGCCCGCTTCGGTTGGTCGGATGCCCGCTGCCCAGGAAATCTGCGCCGCCATTTGAACATGAGCTGGTGGTACCGACCGGGCAGGCAGGCGGATAGGCGCTGCCCCTGCCACGCCCCACAACGGGACAGTGGCGCGCCGAGCGAAAAGGCCTATGCTGGTCGGCAACGGTCACTGCAGGAGCCAATGGTTGAACGCCGACGCGCCCTCGCCCTCTGGACCGCCCGCCAGGCAGGATCTTCAGCGCCTTCGGATCGGCCTGCTGTCGTCACACACCCAGGTCGCCAAGGCCGCCGAGGCGATCCTGCGCCAGCGCTGCGAGTGGGCCGATGCCGACAGTGCGGACACTTTGGTCGCTCTCGGCGGCGACGGCTTCATGCTCCAGACCCTCCATCACATGCTCGAAAGCGGAGTGCCGCGACCCGTGTTCGGAATGAACCGCGGCACGGTCGGGTTCCTGATGAACGAGTGGCGGATCGATGAGCTTGCCGAGCGTATCGGCCGCGCCAAGGCGATCCGGGTGGCGCCGCTGGAGATGCGCGCCACCACCGTCGCCGGGGAGACGTTCAGCCACGCGGCCATCAACGAGGTGTCGCTGCTCCGCGAAACCCGCCAGACCGCCAAGATCGAAGTGTCCGTCAACGGCCGCGTTGCGATGCCGGAACTTGCCTGCGACGGCGTTCTGGTGGCCACTCCCGCCGGCTCGAGCGCCTATAATCTCTCCGCGGGCGGGCCGATCCTGCCGCTGCAGGCGAAGATGCTGGCGCTGACGCCGATCAGCCCGTTCCGGCCGCGGCGCTGGTCGGGCGCGATCCTGCCGGACGACACGGCGATCGGCTTTCACGTGCTCGAGCCGGAGAACCGGCCGGTTTCCGCGGTCGCCGACCAGTTCGAGGTACGCGACGTCGCCCGCGTCGAGGTCCGGCTCGACCGGTCGCGGGCGCTGACGCTGCTGTTCGATCCGGAGCATGCGCTCGACGAGCGGATCGCCATGGAGCAGTTCGCGACCTGAATGCTTGCGTTCGCGCCGCTCTTCGCTATTTAGCCCCTCGCCTCGGCAAGACGGCAATTCCCCGGTAGCTCAGCGGTAGAGCGTTCGACTGTTAATCGAATGGTCGCCTGTTCGAATCAGGCCCGGGGAGCCATCTTCCAACCCAGACCTTCGGCCATGAACGAAGCGGCCGAGCCGCTGGGCCCGACCGCTCCGGCGAGGTGCGTTCGTGCCTACGAGAGGCCACCCCGCGGTCCACCAACTATTGGATTGAGCCTCACGCTCCCCTGCGTCCCGAGGCGGGACAGGCTCAGCCCTCGATTGCCGCCATCAGGCTGGCGTTGCCACCGGCAGCAGTAGTGTCGATGCAGGTCACGCGCTCGGTCGCGAAGCGGGCGACATAGTGCGGGCCGCCGGCCTTCGGGCCGGTGCCGGAGAGGCCTTCACCGCCGAACGGCTGGCTTTCCACCACCGCCCCGATCTGGTTGCGGTTGACGTAGAAATTACCCACGCGGGCGCGCTGCTCGACAAATTCGCGGGTGGTGTCGATCCGGCTTTGCAGGCCCAGCGTCAGGCCGTAACCCGTCGCATTGATCGCATCGACAACCTTCCCGAGCTCGTCGCCAGCGAAGCGGACGACGTGCAGGATTGGCCCGAAGTTCTCACAGTTCAAATCGCTTAGCGCGCCGATTTCATACATGGCGGGAGCAACGAAGCTGCCGTGCGCGCTTTCGTTCGGGAGCGGCAGGCGGCAAATGCGCCGGGCGTTGGCGTCCAGCCACTCAAGGTGCCGATCGAGGGCCCGTTTCGCGTCCTCGTCAATCACTGGACCCACGTCGGTTGCCAGGTCACGCGGATCACCGACCCTGAGCGCCTGCATCGCCCCGGCAATCATCTGCGTCACCGGCCCGGCGATCGAGTCCTGCAGGAACAGCACGCGAAGCGCCGAACAGCGCTGCCCGGCACTCTGGAAGGCCGAGGCCACGACGTCGCGCGTGACCTGCTCGGGCAAGGCCGAGCTGTCGACGATCATCGCGTTCTGGCCGCCGGTCTCGGCGATGAAGGGGATGATCGGCCCCTCGCGATCGGCAAGGGTACGGTTGATGAGCCGCGCCACCTCGGTCGATCCGGTGAAGGCGACGCCCGCGATCTGCGCATGGGTGGTCAGCGCACTGCCCACCCGGCCGTCCCCCGGCGCCAGCTGCACCACGTCGCGCGGGAATCCTGCCTGGTGCATCAGCTCGACGGCCAAGGCGCCCACCAGCGGCGTCTGCTCGGCCGGCTTGGCGATGGCCGTGTTCCCCGCGGCCAGCGCCGCGGCGACGGGGCCGATGAAAATGGCCAGCGGGAAGTTCCACGGGCTGATGCAGGCGAAAACCCCACGGCCGTGCAGTCGCAGCTCGTTCTGCTCGCCGGTTGGACCCGGCAGCGGCATCGGTGCCGCGAACTGGCGCCGCGCCTCCGACGCATAGAAGCGCAGGAAGTCCACGGCCTCGCGCACCTCCAGCACCGAGTCGGGCAAGGTCTTGCCGCCCTCGCGCATGCATAAGGAGAAGAAGAGCTCGCGGTTGTCTTCGAACAGATCGGCGGCCCGGTCGAGCATTCGAGCTCGCGCTTCGCCTCCCAGCCCGTCCCACGCCGGTTGGGCGGCCGCGGCGGCGCGGACCATCCGGTCGACTTCGGCTTCGCTCGTCTCGACCACGGTGCCGACCTGAATGCCGCGGTGGTGAGGCGACACGATCGGGCGGGCTTCCCCTGCCCCGCCTCCCGTCGGGAACGCACGCCAGCTGCGGCTTTCGAGCTGCTGGAGCCTAGCGAGCAGCGGCTCGCGCACCAGCGGATCGGCGAGGTCGACCCCGGCGCTGTTGCGGCGGCCCGCGCCGAAGATCAGTCGCGGCAGCGGGATTGCCGGGTTGCGCTTCGGCTCCAGCGCCTGGAGCTCGGCGACAGGATCGCCTACCAGCTGGTCGACGCTGACAAGCTCGTCGGCAACCCGGTTGACGAACGAGCTGTTGGCGCCGTTCTCGAGCAGGCGGCGGACGAGATAGGCTAGCAACTCCTTGTGGCTGCCGACGGGTGCGTAGATCCTAACGGGGGTCGGCGCATCACCGATGCCGGCTTCCAGCCTGGCAAGTTCGTCGTACAGCCCCTCTCCCATGCCGTGCAGGCGCTGGAACTCGAAGGGCGTGCGACCGGCGAGTGCCTTGATGGCACCGATGGTGTTGGCATTGTGGGTCGCAAAGGCGGGGTAGATGACGTCGCTGGCGCCGAGCAGGATCTTGGCGCAGGCAAGGAATGAGACGTCGGTGGCGGCCTTGCGCGTGAACACCGGATAATCCGCCAGGCCCGCGACCTGCGCCGCCTTGATCTCCGTGTCCCAGTAAGCGCCCTTGACGAGACGCACCATCAGGCGACGCCCGTGAGCGCGGGCAGTCTCGGTGACCCATTCGCACAATGGCACGGCGCGCTTCTGATAGGCCTGGATCGCCAGGCCGAAGCCCGACCAGCCATTGGCGAACAAAGCGTCGTCGCCGAGCAGCGCCTCGAAAATATCAAGCGACAGTTCGAGCCGGTCGGCCTCCTCCGCGTCGATGGTAAAGTGCACGTCCGCGCGCGCGGCCTTGAGCGCGAGTTCCCGAAGCACCGGCAACATTGCCGCCTTCGCTTCCTTGGCGTGGCTCCACTCGTAGCGCGGGTGAAGCGCCGAAAGCTTCACCGAAATGCCCGGCGCCCGCGTGAAGCCGCCGTTCGCGTGGGCGGCGATGGTATCGAGCGCTTCGGAATAGGCGCGGGCATAACGCGCTGCATCCTCATGGGTACGGGCCGCCTCGCCCAGCATGTCGAAGCTGTGGGTGAGACCCCGCGCTTGTTCCGGCGCGGCGCGGCGCAGTGCCTCATCAATGGTGCGGCCGAACACGAACTGGCGCCCGAGGATGCGCATTGCCTGGCTGACCGCGGTCCGCACGACCGGCTCCCCAAGGCGGCCGACCGTACGCCCGAGCACTGATCGCCAGCTGTCGGTGCGATCGTTGGCGCCTTCGAGCACCTTGCCGGTAAGCAGCAGCGAGAAGGTCGCGGCATTTACGAAGGCGGAGTTCGAGGATCCCAGCTTTTCCGCCCAGTCCGGCCCGGCCAGCTTGTCGGCGATCAGTTCGTCGGCCGTGCGGGCGTCGGGGATCCGAAGCAGCGCCTCGGCCAGGCACATCAACGCGACGCCTTCTTCCGATCCGAGGTCATAGGCCTGCAAAAAGGCGTCGAGACCGGCCGGCTTGTGAGCGCGGACAGCATTGGCCAGTGCCCGGGCGATCGCCGCCGCCTCGCCCGCCGCCGCACCCGAGAGGCGCGCCTGGGCAAGCCGCTCGATGACAATATCATTTTCTTCCGGCCGGTAAGCGCGGCGAAGCGCGCTCCGGTCGACCACGCCGCGCTGCGGCGGGTCGACCGTCAGGCGATTTGCCCGTGGCAATGCTTGTACTTCTGGCCCGAGCCGCAGGGGCAAGGCGCGTTCCGGCTGACCGGCGCCTCGATCACTCCACCGTCGCTGCGCTGCGGCATGTCCGGCCGCGGAATGCTCAGCGGCGGCAGGTTCGAGAGGATGGAGCCGGTGGCGCTATCAATGTCGGCGGTGTTGTCGTCGCCCGAAAACGGATCGAGATGTTGGGTAATGAAGTCCGGCAGCACCGGCGGCGGAGGCGGCATCTCGAACTGGACCTGCGCCCGCATCAGCATCCGGGTCACGTCTTCCCGGATGGTGATCAGCAGCCGTTCGAACAGCAGGAACGCCTCCTGCTTATATTCGTCGATCGGTTTCTTCTGCGCGTATGAGCGCAGGTGGATCACGGCCCGTAGCGCATCGAGCGTCGCCAGGTGCTCCTTCCAATGATGATCGAGAGTCTGCAGCAGCGCGTTCTTTTCGAACGAGACCCAGACCTCGGGGTCGACGTCCTTCACCTTGTCGGCCATCGCCTGGTCGGCGAGTTGCTGGAGCCTCTCGGCGATCACCTCCTGCTCGACCGCCTCCTCCTGAAGCCAGTCGTCGATCGGTGGCTGGATGCCGAATACGTCGTCGATGCTCTCCTTGAGCCCGGCCACGTCCCACTGCTCGGGGTAGGTCCCCGCCGGGCAGTGCACCATGACCAAAGCCGTTGCCGTCTCGGCGCGCATGCCGGCGATCACGTCGGCGACGCTTTCGGCGTCCATGATGTCGGCGCGCTGCTCGTAGATGACCTTGCGCTGGTCGTTCATCACGTCGTCGAATTCGACGACCTGCTTGCGGATGTCGTAGTTGCGCGCCTCGACCTTCTTCTGCGCGGTCTCGATGGCCTTCGAGATCCACGGGGACACGATCGCCTCGCCGTCCTCGAGGTTCTTGTTCATCAGTTTGGCGAACATGGTCTGCGGGCCGAAGATGCGCAGCAGATCGTCGTCGAGGCTGAGGTAGAAGCGCGACAGGCCCGGGTCGCCCTGGCGACCGGAACGGCCGCGCAGCTGGTTGTCGATGCGCCGGCTCTCGTGGCGCTCGGTGCCGAGCACGAACAGCCCTCCGGTTTCCAGCACCAGCCTTTTCTGCTCGGCCACCTCGGCCTTGATACGCGCGATTTCGCGGTCGCGCTCAGGCCCCTCGGGCATTCCCCCGAGTTCGTCCTCGATTCGAAAATCGACATTTCCGCCGAGCTGGATGTCGGTGCCGCGGCCGGCCATGTTGGTGGCGATTGTTACCGCGCCGAGCGCGCCCGCCTGGGCGACGATATGCGCCTCCTGCTCGTGAAAGCGGGCGTTGAGCACCGAATGGCGGATGCCCTCGGCGGTCAGATATTCGGACAGCATCTCCGACTTTTCGATCGACACCGTGCCGACCAGCACCGGCTGCCCCTTGTCCTGCCGCCCCTTGATCTCCTTGGCGATGGCCGCGAACTTGTCGGTGATGTTCTTGTAGAATTCGTCGTCCTCGTCGACGCGCTGGACCGGCACGTTGGTCGGTATTGAAACGACGTTCATCTTGTAGATGTCGAAGAATTCCGGGGCCTCGGTCGCCGCCGTGCCGGTCATGCCGGCAAGCTTCGGGTACATGCGGAAGTAATTCTGGAAAGTGATCGAGGCGAGGGTCTGGTTCTCGGGCTCGATCTGCACCTGCTCCTTGGCCTCGACCGCCTGGTGGAGCCCGTCCGACCAGCGCCGCCCGTCCATCATTCGGCCGGTGAACTCGTCGATGATGATGATTTTCCCGTCCTTGACGATATAGTCGATGTCCTTCCTGAACATGACGTTCGCCTTGAGCGCCTGGTTCAGGTGGTGGACGACCTGGGTGTTGGTGATGTCGTAGAGGTTGCCGCCCTCGATCAGGCCGGCCTCCTCGAGCATGCGCTCGGCCTTCTCGGTGCCTTCCTCGGTGAGGACGACGCTCTTCTGCTTCTCGTCCTTCTCGAAATCGCTTTCCTCGAACGTCTTCACGATCGCGTCGACGGACATGTAGAGCTCGGACTTGTCGTCCGTCGGGCCCGAGATGATCAGCGGCGTTCTTGCTTCGTCGATGAGGATCGAGTCGACCTCGTCGACGATCGCATAGGCGAACGGCCGCTGCACCATCTGTTCGCGGCTGTATTTCATGTTGTCGCGCAGATAGTCGAAGCCGAGCTCGTTGTTGGTCGCGTAGGTGATGTCCGCGAGATATGCCTCGCGGCGCTCGTGGTCCGCCATGTTCGGGACGATGACGCCGACGCTGAGGCCCAGGAAGCGGTAGATCTGCCCCATCCACTCGGCGTCGCGGCGAGCGAGATAGTCGTTGACCGTGACGACGTGCACGCCCTTGCCGGGCAAGGCGTTCAGGTAGACGGCGAGCGTCGCCACCAGGGTCTTGCCCTCGCCGGTCCGCATTTCCGCGATCTCGCCGCGGTGGAGCGCAATGCCGCCGATCAGCTGAACGTCGTAGTGGCGCTGGCCCAGAGTGCGCTTGGCCGCCTCGCGCACCGTCGCGAAGGCCTCGGGCAGCAGGTCGTCGAGCTTGGTGCCGTCCGCGAGACGCCGGCGAAACAGCTCGGTCTGGGCACGCAGCTCTTCATCGGTCAGGGCCGCGATGTTGGCTTCCAGGCCGTTGATTGCATCGACATATTTGCCAAGTCCGCGGACATAGCGGTCGTTGGCCGACCCGAAGATGCTCTTTGCCAGTGCGGCGAACATGGAATTCCCTTAAAGGCCCGAAGCGTTCGTGGAAGGCGAAATCCTCTCGCCGACGCTGGGGAAACTGCGCCGGGCGATGTAAGGAGCGCCCCCTTGCTAGTCAATCAAACGGAAGAGCGGGCATGGCCACATTCGAAGGCGGCTGCATGTGCGGGTCGGTGCGCTACGAGCTCAGCAGCGAGCCGTTCGACTGCGGCTGGTGCCATTGCCGCACCTGCCAGCTGACCAGCGGCGCCCCGGCGATGGTGTTCGCCAGCGTGCCCGACGGGCATCTGGTCTGGACCAGGGGCGGCGAGCTGGTTCGCCGGGTGCATTCATCGAGCTTCGGCCACCGCAGCTTCTGCGGCGCGTGCGGGACGCCCTTTCTGATGCAGGTCGATCATCAGCCGGAGACGGTGGATTTCAGCGTCGCCACACTCGATCGGCCGGATGCCGTCTCGCCCGGCTTCCACATCTTCTGGGGGAGCAAGGTCGCGTGGTTCGATCCCGGCGACGCATTGCCACGGCACGACCGATTTCGGCCGCATACGCGCGGCCTGATGGGGACCGAACCTCCCGGCGAGTAGGTCAGAGCTGGCCTTCGAGCCACTGCTGGATCTGGCTGCGCGGCGCGGCGCCGACCTTCTGCGCGACCGGCTGGCCGCCCTTGAACAGCAGCATGGTCGGAATGCCGCGCACGCCATAGCGACCCGGAGTGTCGGGGTTCTCGTCGATATTGAGCTTGGCGATCGTCACCTTCTCGCCAAGCTCCTTCGAGATTTCCTCGAGTGCCGGAGCGATCATCCGGCAAGGGCCGCACCATTCGGCCCAGAAATCGACGAGCACCGGCCCGTCGGCGCCGAGCACGTCGGACTGGAAGCTCTGGTCGGTGACGGTCTTGGTGGTCATGACAACTCCTCGGGGATTTGGCTCGATCGGCCATATGGGAGCGGCCGACGCTGCTCTCAACTCCTGATTTCGATCAGTTTCGGCGCGCCGGTATAGAGCAGGGCCAGGCTGACCTCCCGCCCGGGGAAAATTACCCGAAGCGCTTCGGCATAGGCCTGCATCTGCGCCCGATGCTGCGCCGGCACGTCGTCCGCACAGGCCGGCACGCGTCCGGTCTTGAAGTCGATGACGGAAACTGAACCATCGCGGACCAGCAGGCGATCGACCGTTCCGGCGACCACTCGCCCGTCCGGCAAAGCGGCAGCGATCGGCGCTTCGGCCAGGGAGCCGGGCCCGAACAGGGACGAGAATCGATCATCGCGGAGAATGCCGCAGACCACACGCGCAATGTCCTCGCGCTCCGCGGCGTCCGCCACCCCCGCCGAGCGTTCGAGCCAGGTTCCGGCGGCAGCAGCGCGCTTTTCCGGCGCGACGCCGGGAAGCCGCTCGAACAATGAATGGATCAAGGTCCCGCGGCGGGCCGCGCGGCGCTGCTCCTGCGTCGGCGGCGGCGCCGGCTCGCGGTCGTCGCCGAGCGCGGAGGGTGCAAGCGGGCGCGGCGGCCGGCTCTCCGGCGGTGCGGGGTTCCGCGCCCAGTCCGGCACCGTCGCTGCGGCAAGCACAGGCTTGGCGGCGCGGGCCCGCCCCGCACCGGGCGGGACCGTGCCGCGATAGCCGAGCACTGCCTGCCAGCAGCTATCCTCCCGCCACTCGCCGCCGATGGCCTCCATGGCCAGGCGCACCTTCTCGTACCAGCAGCTTTCGGCAAGGCCACGCTGGGGCAGGACGCCCGCGACGACCAGCTTTTCGGCGGCGCGGGTCAGGCCGACGTAGAGCAGGCGCCAATGCTCCTCGAGCTCGCGGGCCTTGGAGGCGGCCATGATCTCCTCATAGGGGCTCATCCGCTCCGCCTTGCGCGGCCGCACCACCGGAACCGCCCCGGCGGCAGTCAGTGGGAATGCAATCGGCGCATTCTTCTCCCCGAGATTGGCGGGATCCGCAGTTGCGTCGGCGAGGATCACCACCGGCGCCTCGAGGCCCTTGGCGCCGTGGACGGTCATCACCCGCACCGCATTGGACGGCGCCGAGGGGTCGCGCTTGATCTCAACGTCCCCCTGCGCGAACCAGGCGAGGAAGCGATCGAGCGAGGCGATTTCCTGCCGCTCGAAATCGAGCGCGGCGGCGACCAGCTCGTCGATCGGGTCGCGAGCCGCGGGCCCGAGCCGGCCGAGCAGCTTCCGTCGGCCTTGCATCGGCCCCGACAGGATCGTCTCCAGGAACCGTGCCGGCGTGACGAAGTCGGCGATCCGCAGCAGCTCGGCAAGCTCCTCGCGAGCGGCGGCAAAGGCGCCGCCTTCGGCATCCGCGCGGCGCCGCAGCTGCTCCCACAGCCGCGCTTTGCCGCGCCCGAACGCCAAGGCGTAGAGCTGGTCCTGGTCCCAGCCGATCAGCGGCGACACCAGCAGATTGGCGAGGTTGAGATCGTCGAGCGGCTGGACGGCGAACTGGCAGGCGGCGATCAGGTCCCTGACGGCCAGAGGAGCGGTCAAGTGGAGGCGGTCGATCCCCGCCACCGGCACCCCTTCAGCGAACAGGCGGGCGACGATCAGCGACGCCAATTCGCCGCGGCTGCGGACCAGGATCAATATGTCGCCCGCGCATAGCTTGCGCCCGGTAATCGCGAGTTCGGGCGCCTCGTCGAGCCACGCCCTGACCTGCCGCGCAAGCGCGCTGGCGAAGCGGCGAACCGGCTCGGCGATCCAGCCCTCCTCCCCCTCCTCGGCGTCAACCTCGTCCTCGCGCGGCGCGAACGCCTTCCACAACTCGACGCTGCCGGCGCGCCGAAAGAATGCGCGATGCAGGTTCGGGCGATCGGGCAGACCCATGGCGTCGGCGCCGACCTGAGCAATGACGGCGTCGACGACATCGAGCACCGCGGGTGCGGAGCGGAAGCTGGCGTCTATCGACAGCTGGCGAAACTCGCGGGCCTGCGCCTCTTCGTTCTCGAGCGCGATCTGCTCGAGCTCCCGGCTCCTCTCCGCGAACTGCTCGCTGACCTTCTGGAACTCGCGCGGATCGGTACCCTGGAAGCTGAAGATCGCCTGCTTGAAGTCGCCGACCATGAACAAGGTGCGCCAGGCGCTCGCCGCGCCCTCGCCGGCGAAATATTCGTCCGCCAGCGCCCGCACGATCTCCCACTGGTCGGCGTTGGTGTCCTGCGACTCGTCGACAAGGATGTGATCGGTGCGGCGATCGAGCTTGTAGCGCACCCATTCCCCCATGCCGGGAGTGCCGAGCAGCCGCCGCGTCCAGCGAATCAAATCGTCAAAGTCGGCAACGCCCGCCGCGCGCTTCGCCCGCGTATAGGCCTCCGCGAAGGCAGCACCGGCGCGCAGTCCGGCGGCGGCCTGCGCCGCGAAGGCGGCCCCCCGCTGGATGTGCAGCAACTCGGCAATGGCGTCCGCGAGGCGATCACAATGGTCCTGGGCCTGCGGCTCGGCCTTGAGCAGGCCCGCGGAGACCTTCCGCCGGTCGCCGGCCTGGGTGAACACGACTTGCGCCAGCTCGCCTAGTCCCGCACACCGCTCCTCAGGCGGCAGGGCGAGCCAGCGGTCGATCTTCTCGGCGACGGGAAGTGCGGTCTTCATGCCCCAGCCGCGATGCGCCTTCGCAATCGCCTGCAGCAATTCGCAATCGAAGCTGCCGTCGGAGCAATGCTCGGCAAGCAAAGCGTCGATGTCGCCGGTAGGCAGTTTCATCGCGATCCGCAGGCGGTCTTCAACGCGGCCGAGCGAGCGCAGCTCGGCCATCGCCTCGGGCGCGCTGGCGCAACGCATCAGGTAGCGCTCGGCGTCACGTTCGCCCAATCGGCGACTGAGCGTCTGGAGATCGGCAATGAGCTGGCCGTCGCCTTGAGCTTCAGCCTGTTCCGCAAGCGCTGCGAGGGTCCGGCGGGCAAGCTGCTGCTCGGCACGACCCTCGATCGGCTGGAAGCCAGGCGCGATCCCCGCCTCGGCCGGAAAGGCGCCGAGCAAGGTCTGGGCGAAGCTGTGGATGGTCTGGATCCTGAGACCGCCAGGAGCATCGAGCACGCGAGCGAAGAGCTGACGGGCGCGCTGGCGCATTTCGGGACCAACGTCAGTCCCCAGGGCGGCGAGGTCTGCAGCCAGCTCGGCATCTTTAAGGCGTACCCAGCTTGCGAGCCGTGCTCCGATCCGGTTCGCCATCTCGGCGGCCCCAGCCTTGGTGAAGGTCAGGCACAGGATCGTCTCGGGGCGCACGCCGCGCAGCAGGAGCAGCAGCACGCGGGCGGTCAGGACCTGCGTCTTGCCCGTGCCGGCGGAGGCGGAGAGCGAAGCGTGCGCCGAGGGGTCGGCGGCGCGGGCCTGGTCGGGTTGCAAGGGCTTGAGGGGTGTGAAGCGGCGGCCCATCGCCTGCCGGCATAGCAAGGCGCGGCCGGCGCCGCTATGAAGCCGCCGAGGGAGATTTGACGATCATGAGCGAAGACGGCGAAGCCAAGAGCAAGAAGGACGGCAAGCAGTTCAAGGCCGGGGTTGCGGTCGGCATCGGCTCGGCGGCCATCGTCGCGGCCCTGCTCTACGCGCGCAGCGGCAAGCCCAAGCCGACGAAGTGATCAGCCGGCGGCGGGCGGCTCCTCGCGCCCGTACCATTCCTCGAGCCGCATCAACTGGTCATAGTCGCCATAGGGCGCATATGCCGGGTTGAGCTTGGCGGTGAACGGGCGCGTGCCCGTCAGCCAATCGGCGGCGGCGGCGATGAAATGCTGTTCGGTCTGCTCGAGGAAGGCGTCGGGGTCGCCGTGGTCGGCCGCATAGAGGAATCCGAACTCGCCCCTCCTGTTCTTGGCGAGCGACCAATATTCGTGCGCGGCGGGTTCGCCCGCGATCGCCGGGAAGCCGCCTGCTCGCGCAATCAACCCGAGCAATCCGAGCTGGAGAGCGAAGCCTTCGCCAATGGCGCCTTTCGAAGGTGGCTGGCCGGTCTTGTAGTCGAGAATGGCGAGGCGGCCGTCTTCGAGCAAATCGATGCGGTCGGCCTTGCCCTTCAGCCTGACGCCGGCGATCTCGGTCGACCCTTCGATCTCCGCGGCCTTGGGAAGACGCCCCGAGGCGCGGTGGCGCCGCTCCTGCTCAGCGATCCAGTCGATCGCCTCGAGCAACCGCGGCTGCCACAAGGCGCGCAGCATCGGGTGGATCGCCTCGCCTTCCAGCAGCTTGCGGGCGCGGTCGAGCAGGGTCTCGGGGTCGCAATCGTCATCGGTCAGCCATTGCTGAAGCACCTCGTGGACCGCGCTGCCCTTCCATGCAGCGGTGTGGTCGGCGTCAACCGGATCGAGGCTGCGGAGCCTCAGCATCGCCTTGGCGTAGAAGGCGAACGGATCGGCCTTCAGCCGGTCGACGTCGGTCACGTAGATCTGGCGCGGGCGGTCCTCGAGCGGCGGGCACGGCTGCGGCCGATCGACCGGGTGCGGAGTTCCAGCGTCGTCGAGCGCATGGACCAGCCGCTCCAGCCGCGTATCGTGCGCCAGGCCGCCCGTCAGCGCCTTCAGCCGCAGCCAGAAGCGCGAGGCGACGGTCGGCGATCGGCTGTCGCGGCGGGCGCGCGTGATCAGGACCTCGGGAGCGCCCAGGGCACCGGCGAAATCGTGCGCGGCAAGGCCGGTTCGGAAGTCGAGCCCGGGCAGGCCGAGGTTGGCGCGGATCCTGGGCGCGAGCCAGGGGTCGGGAGCCGGCAGGGCCGGCCAGACGCCCTCGTTTAGGCCGCCGAGCACCATCACATCGGCGTGCTGCAACCGCGCCTCGAGCAGGCCGAGGATGGCAACGCGCGGGTGCCCGCCATAAGGCGGACGCACGCTGTGGCCGTCGAGCAGCTGGCGCAGCAAGGCCACCGTTTCTTCGGCCGTCACTTGGAGGCTCGCCGCTTCGGGGAGCGAGCGCAACTCGGCCACCAGTTCGGCGGCGATCCGCCCGTCTGCGCCGCGCCAGGCGTTGGCCCCGGCGAGCTCGCCGGCCGCCCTGGCCAGTCCCGCGGCCAGGCCATCGAGGCCGATCGGCTCCGCGAGCAGGTCCTCGAGAGGGAGGACGAACGGGCGCAGGCGGCGCCACGCCCCGGAACTGGCAAGGTGGACATCGAGCCCGGCGAGCCCCGCCGGCGGGCGCGGGCCGCGCAGCGCCAGATCGAGATCACGCACCGCATCCAGCCATTCGCGACGCGCGTCGCCCTCGCCGCCGACCAGAGGATGCTTGAGCAAGGCCAGCAAGGGCACCGGCGCCAGCGCTTCGGCGGCAGCGGCCGCGATCCCCAGCAGCAAAGTGCCAGCCGCGGTCTGCGACAGCGGCCGGCCGGCGCTGTCGTCGGCAATGATCCCCCAGCGCGTAAGCAAGGCCGAGACGCGGGCCGCGAGCATCCGGTCGGGAGTCACCAGCGCCGCGGTTCGGCCCGGCGTCTCCACCGCCTCGCGCAGCGCCAGCGCGATCGCCTGCGCCTCGGCGGCCGGATCGGCGAGCTCGGCGACCCTGATGCCGGTCAATCGTCGCTCATAAGGCTTGAGCGCGCTCCACTTGTCGCTGAATTCGGCCGCGGTCATGGCATGAGCGACGGCGCGGCCGCGCGCCGGCAAGGACGCCGCACGGCCCGAGGGCCGCCACAGGCGCACCTCGCCGCGGGCAATCCTCATCCGTTCGAGCAGCAGCTTCAGATGAAACTGCGGATGCGCTTCCTCGCCCCGGCCCTCGTCGTCCGGGCCGAGCGCGTCCCACTCGGCATCGGCCATGAGGTTGGCCTGGGCGAGCGCCGGAAGCACGACCATGCCGCCGGGCATCCAGGCGACGGCGCGCAACACGGCGGCGACCGCGGGCGCCGCGGTGGTGATGCCGGCAGCGACGGTGAACCCCTCCGGCGGGCTCGCTGCCCAGCGCTCGGCAAGCGCGCGGAGCAAGCGGTTGCGGCGTTCGGCAAGGTCGATGCGGCCCATTGCCCGAAGCTGCTGCGGCCAAAGGTCGAGGAGCACCCGAAGCCGATGGAGCGAGGCCTGCCAGTGGCCGGCGAGCTCCGGCGCGTCGTCGGCGGCTTCGGCGAGCCGCGAGGGCGGTACCTCCTCGATCAGCAAGGCATCCAGGGTCCGGGAGAGCTCGCCAGCCAGGCGCAGCGCCTCGGCCGAGCTCTCGCCCTGCTCCGCGACCAGCCCGGCCAGCGCCAGCAGGCGCGGTAGCGGCTCCACCGCCGGCAGCACCGGCTCGGCCGAATCCAGGGGGTCGAGCGCGCCGCCGATGCGCTCGTCGATCTCCGGGTCGCCGATGGCGATCAGCCTCGGCAGCACCAGCCCGGTGCCGCTCGCCCGCACGAACGCTTCGGTGAGGGTGCGAACGGCTCGGTTGTTGGGCAGCAGGATACGTCCGCGCGCAAGGTCTGTGGGACCGCTCCCGAACCGCGCCTGGAGCCCGGCGACAAGCGCGTCCGCGAAGCTGCGATGTGCAGGGATGGTGAAAACCGCCGGTGCCCGCGGGCGCTCGGCGCCTGCTTCAGACACTGGCCAGCGCCTGCTCGGTCGCGGGGATCGCCTCGGGCGTGCCGACGTCGAACCACAGGCCCTGGTGGACGGCGCCGAAGCAGCGCCCCGCCTCGATCGCTTTGTCCCACAATATGTTGGTGGAGAAAGGGCCGCTTGGTGCGCCGTCGAGCAAAGCCTTCGAAACGATCTGTACGCCGGTGTACACGAACGGCGCGACGCGGCTGCGCTCGCGCCGGCGAAGCCGGCCGTGCCGGTCCATGTGGAAGTCGCCGATGCCGCGATGGTTCTGCGCGCGCGACAGGGGCACCAGCAGCAGCAGCGCGTCCATCCTGGCGCCGTCCCACTGCGAGGCGAGCAGCTTGAGCGTATCGGCGGGGCCGTCCACCCAGAGATTGTCGCTGTTGACCGCGAAGAAGGGATCGCAGTCGATCATGTCGCGCGCCTGGACCAACCCGCCTCCAGTCTCGAGCAGAAGCGAGCGCTCGTCGGAGATCCGGACGTCAAGGCCGTCGCAGACATTGGCGAGGTGCGCCTCGAGCGCGTCGGCCAAATAGTGGACGTTGACCACCAGCTTGGTGACCCCGGCGGCGCGGAGCTTGTCGATCACATGGTCGAGAAGCGGCTTGCCGGCGACCTCGACCAGCGGCTTGGGCCGGGTCGCAGTCAGCGGCCGCATGCGCTTGCCGAGGCCCGCAGCCATGACCATCGCCGTGTCCGGCACCTGGGCCGCCACCTCGGCGCGCAGCCGCAAGGCGCGTCGCGCCGAACTCATGCCGCGTCCCGCCAGGGCGCACGCCGCTGATCGGGCGGCACATTGCGGTCGAACCATTCGCGCACCCCGGCAAGATGCGGCAAGGCCAGGTCCCGCTCCAGCAAGCCCCACATGCGCGGCTGAAAGCTCGTGTAATGCGGCTTGTTGTCGCGTTTCCACAAGCGCGTGAAGACGCCCAGGATGCGCGTGTTGCGCTGCGCGGCCAGCGCCCAATAGGCGCGCTCGAAGGCTTCGCCATGGCCGACTGCCGAGCGGTAGCGGTCGATCATCGCGCGCTCAAGCGCAGGCGGCACGTCGCGGCGCGCGTCCTCCAGCACCGAGGCCAGGTCATAGGCGGGATGGCCGGCGAGCGCGTCCTGGAAGTCGAGCAGCCCGAGATGGGCGACGCCCTGGCGGTCGCTGATCAGCATCACGTTCTCGGCATGGAAATCGCGCAGCACGGTGACCGGCCCCAGCCCGTCCTCGGCGACCGGGCGCAGCGCCTCGATCCAGGCTCGGCGGTAGGAGTCGACGTCGACGTCAAGGGACAGGGCCCGGCAGTACCAGTCCGGGAACAGCATCAGCTCCTCGAGCCACTGGTCGAGTCCATGGACCCTCAGGCCCGGCATGGGCGGAAAGGCGTGGAGGTGGACGAGAAGGTCGGTGGCGTGCTCGTAGAGCTCGCGCTCCCGCGCCGGGTCGTCGTCGAGCGTCTCGCGCAGCCGGGCGTCGCCGAGGTCGGCCAGCAGGAGCAGGCCCTTGTCGAGGTCGCGGGCGAGGATCTCGGGTGCGCTCAAGCCCACCGACTTCAGCCATTCGGCGACGGCGACGAAGGGCCGCGGATCCTCCTGCGGCGGCGGCGCGTCCATCAGCACCGCCGAGCGTCCCTCGCCGATCACCCGGAAGTAGCGGCGGAACGAGGCGTCGCCCGCCAGCGGTTCGATCCGCGCACCCGCCCAGCCGCACGATTCGAGGAATTGCGGCGCGTGGGGCGGCGGAATCATCGGGGAGGCCATCGGCCCTCCCATGGCGGGGGCACCTCGGCTGTCAAGCGCCGTGCGCCGCCGGGAAGCGGCTCGAGCGACAGGCGGAGCGCGTGCGGCCAGGCGCCCTCCCCCGCCCGCTCCGGCCATTCAACCAGCAGCACCGCGTCGTCCATGTCCTCGAGCCCGAGCTCGAGCAGTTCGGAACGCTCGTCAATGCGGTAGAGGTCGGCGTGGAGCACCGGCGGGTCGAGCTCCTCATAGGGCTGGACGATGGCGAAGGTCGGGCTCGGCACCTCGCCGCCATGGCCCACGGCAGCCAGAAATCCGCGGGCGAGTGCGGTCTTGCCCGCGCCGAGCGGCCCCGACAGAGCAATGACGTCTCCCGGCCGGGCAGCGCGCGCCAGAGCGGCACCAAAAGCGGCGGTCGCGGCTTCGTTGTCGAGGATCATTGACCGCCGCGGGGAATGGTCAGGGTGACCTCCGTCCCCTTGCCCTTCTCGGACTGGATTTCGACCGTACCGCCATGGGCCTCGATGAACTGGCGGGTGAGCGGCAGGCCGAGGCCGAGCGCCGCCTCGCCGCGAACGCCGGCTTCGACGATGCGGTCGAACCGGTCGAACACGCGCGGCAGGTCCTCGGCGTCGATGCCCGAGCCATTGTCGCTGATCCGGATCACGGCCTGCTCCGCATCGCCCGAAGCTTCGAGCGTGATCTCGCCCCTGCGATCGCTGTAGGCGATGGCGTTGTGCAGCACATGCTCGATCGATTCGCGGAGCCGCCGGGCGTCGCCGAACACGAAACCCGCTGACGCGGCGATGTCGCTGGTCAGGCTCTGGGCCTTTTCGCCGGCACGCGCCTGCGCCATGTCGACGGCGCTGCGGCACAGCCCGGCGACATCGACGCGCTCGCGCTCGAGGACGACCCCGCGCGTGTCGCCAGTGGTGAGATCGAGCACGTCGTTGATCAGCTTCGACAAGCGGGCGACCGATTCGAGTATGGCATTGACATAGTCGGCGGCGGCCGGCGCCAGCTTGCCGGCATAGCCTGCCGCCAGCATCTCGGCGAAGCCGCCGATCGAGGTCAGCGGCGTGCGCAGCTCATAGCTCATGTTGGCGACAAAGTCGGTCTTGACCCGGTCCGCATCCTCAAGGGCCGTCGCCCGCTCGCGCAGCGCCGCCTCGATCCGGCTCGAATCGGTCACGTCGACCATCGTGAGCAGGGCGTTGCCATCGGGAAGCGGAACGGCCGCAAACTGGAAATGGTGACCGTCGGTCATGGAGATGCGGCCGCTCGCCGGTTGCCGCTCGTTGGTGGTCTTGCGCACGATCTCGCGAACGTTCGCTGCCGCCGTGGGATTGACCAGCTTGCGTGCCATTGCCGGGACCAGCTCGTCGACGCGCGGGTGCTCGCCCAGCCACGCCTCGTCGAGGTTCCAGACCTGGCTGAAGCGGCGGTTCCACAGGTAGAGGCGGCCATCGCTGGCGAACACGCTGATCGCTTCGAACAGATTGTCGAAGGTGGCGGCGCGCACGCGCAGCAGCGTGTCGCGGGCCGAGGCAAGCCTCACCTGCTCGGTGCGATCCTCAAGGAACAGGCGCAGGCCGCCGTCGGGCAGCGGCTGGGCGACGATCCGCAGATGGTCGCCGTTGGCCAGCATCCAGTCCTCCTCGACGACCTCCTCGGCGCTCGAGAACCAGCCGCGCCGCTCCGCCTTCCAGGCCGGGAAGTCGCGCGTCTCGGGAAGGCGGTTGCTGTCGCGCATCCGCTCGAGGACGCGGTCGAACTCGGGACGCTCGGCAAGCCATTCCGGGTCGAGCTGGGCCATGACCGCGAACGGATGGTTGAAGAAGCTCAAGGTCCGGTCGGCGTCGAACTGGGCGGCGCCGGCGGTCATCCGGTCGGCCAGCTCGCGCTGCGACTGAACATGGCGGGCGAGCTCGGCGCGCGCGTCCTCGAGCTCCTGCACGTCGAGCGCGAACCCGGCCACCGCGCCCGTCGGCAGCGGCACGTTGACGATGCGCAGCACGCGCCGCTCGCCGCGGATGATCGCCGCCCGGTTGTGCGAGCTGGTCTTGCCGCTTTCCACGGCCTGTTGCGCCAGGTGCCCGGCACTGCCGTCATCGATCAGCTCAGTGCCCCGCGCGATCACCTCGCCGGCATCGCGGCCTTCGACCGCGTGAACGAAGGCGCTGTTGACCAGCCCGAGCTTGAGGTCGGGTCCCCGGTACCACATCGGGAAGGGCGCTGATTCGATCAGATGAGTCAGCGACTCGAGCGCAGTCTCGGTCTGACGCAGGCGAAGCGCCAGGCGCGAGCGCTCATCCTCCAGGGCGCTGATGTCGAACAGCCACAGCAGCAGGCTGCCGGCAGGTTCAGGCGCCGGCGCCGGTCCGCCGCGCACTTCGAACACCTTGCCCGAGCCGGCGGCGCGCACCTTGCAAGCGATCGTCCCGCCGCTGACGGCTGCCGTGTCGACGTCGCCAAGCAGGGCTTCAAGGTCATCGCGGGCGATGCCCGCGGCGTCGCCGGCGAAATCCTCGAGCTTCGCGGGCACCGCGGTCATTCCAAGCTCACGCAGCAGCCGTGCGCCGACCTCCACTTCGCGATTGTGCCGGACCAGCAGTGGAAGCGCGGGGGTGGCATCGAGCAGGCCTGCCATCGACCGCGCCGAAGCGAGCACGCCGGATGCGCGGCGCAGTCGCTGCCCCGCCAGCAGCGAAAGCGCGATGCCGATGGCGATCCAGACGAGCGCAAGCGCGACGGCCGCCGCAACTTCGCCAGGCATTCCCATCATCGCACTGGCCCGGCTGACGCCGCTTCGATCACCTGATGGCCCCTCCGCCACCTGTCATAGAGCGGCGCGACCGGCGATTGGAAGCGCCGAATGTTGCCAAGGATTCGCCCAGCGGCTGCCGCTCCGGCGCCTTCACCCCCGCAGGTGACATGAACGACTTATCCGAAAAGACAGTCGAGTGTGACATGTTAGTGACAGACGCGACATATCCGTCGGCAGCAGCAGTTAAGTTGTTCCAAACCACTGGCTTATCGGCAATGGCGCACCATCAGCCAATCATTGTCCATGGGGATCTACATCGTGAAAGTCACATTGCTGAGCGCAACTGCGCTCCGTTCCGCTTTCATCGCCGGCTTTGCCTTTCCGGCTGCGGCCTTCGCGCAGACCGCTCCGCCCGCGCCGGGTGCCCAGCCGATTCCCGGCGAAGAGTGCACCGCCACCTCGCCCAACTACAATCCGAACACCGGCAATTGCGACCTGCCCGGCGACGTCACCCAGAACGCCGGCAGCGATGAGCCGGTGAACCGCGACGCCGACGGCTCGCTGCCCAACGCGCCCGCCGAGATCACCGTGACCGGCACCCGCATCCGGATCCCGAACCTCGAGGCGATCGAGCCGACCACCACGGTCGACTTCCGCCAGGTGCGCGAGCGCAACTTCACCAACGTCGCCGACGCCATCAACGAATTGCCGGGTGTTCGCGGCTCGGTGACGCCTGCGGGCTCCCAGGGCTCGTTCGGCCAGGGCGTCAACTTCATCAACAGCTACGGCCTCGGTTCCAACCGCACGCTGACCCTGATCAACGGCCGTCGTTTCGTCACGTCAAACCCGGCGACCAACTTCGGCAATGCCGCTGCCGGTACCCAGGTCGACCTCAACGTCGTTCCCGACATCCTGTTCGACCGCGTCGACCTGGTCAGCGTCGGCGGCGCTCCGGTCTACGGGTCGGACGCGATCTCGGGTGTCGTCAACGTCATCATGCGTTCGCGCTTCAAGGGCCTCGAGGCGCAGGTCGTCGGCGGCATCACCGAGCTTGGCGACAATGAGCGCTACAACATCTCGGGGCTGGCGGGCCGCGACTTCTTCGACGGCCGCCTCAACCTCACCGCCGCCGTGTCGCACGACAATGTCGACGGCGTCGTCTTCAACGAGCGCCGCTTCCTTCGCGAGAACATCGGCGGCGTCATCAACCCCACGTCTGCGCAGGTGGCTGCATCGCGCCTGCCGGGCAGCAGCCCGGTCAACGACGGCCGTCTCAACCCCAATATCGGCTTCAACAACAGCACAACCGACACTTTCCCGGGTGTCGTGCTGGCGCGCAACGTCGGCATTCCGTTCCTGACCCAGGGCGGCCTGATCACGGCGACCAACCTCCCCTGCACGATCGCCAACCAGAACATCAACCCGGCATCGTGCTTCGGCGTCGCCTCCCCGGCGGCCCTGTTCTTCGACGAACGGGGCAATCTGCGTCCCTTCAACCAGGGCGTGCTTTCGGGCGCGAACACCTCCGCCGCGCTCGTCGGCGGTGATGGCAGCCGGGTGTTCCAGTTCAACGACTTCAGCCAGATCACCAGCGACCTGCGCCGCACCAGCGCCTGGGGTTTCGCGACGCTGGACATCACCGACAACATCGAAGCGTTCGCGGAGGTGACCCACTTCCGCTCGCGTGCCGACGAGCTGGTTCAGCAGCCGACCTTCAACAGCAGCCTGTTCAGCGGCGCCAGCGGCCCGCTGCAGTTCGACACGACCAGCCCGTTCCTGACGGACCAGGCGCGGGCAGCCCTGCAGGCGCGCGGAGTCACGACGTTCCAGGTATCGCGGGCGTCGACCGACATCGCCGACCTGACCGGCTTCAACAAGACCCGGATCAACCGCATGGTCGGCGGCCTGCGCGGCGACTTCTCGCTGCTCGGCCGCGACATGAACTTCGAGACCTACATCAGCGACGGTCGGACACGGGCGAGGGATTTCAGCCAGGACATCAACGCCCAGAACTTCGTGAACGCCGTCAACGTCACTCGTGACGCCAGCGGCAACATCGTCTGCACGACGGCGCGGACCCGCACCGGCGGCACCGGCTTTGCTGCCGGTGGCCCGACCCCGATCGCCGACCCCAATTGCGTGCCGTTCAACCCGCTCGGCTTCGGCCGCGCCACGGGTGCAGCGCGCGATTACATCATCGAGGACTTCGTTACCGAATCGGTCCAGGGTCAGACGATCGCCAACGCCAACGTCGGCGGCTCTCTGTTCGACCTGTGGGGCGGCCCGATCAGCTTCAACGTCGGTGCCGAATATCGCGAGGAGCGCGCTGACTTCACCCCGAGCCAGTTCCAGCAGCAGGGCCGCGGCCGAGCTGTGGCCATCGCAGCGCTTGCGGGTGAGTACACGCTGAAGGAGGCTTTCGGTGAAATCCTGTTGCCGATCGTCTCCCCGGAGAACGAAATCCCGTTGATCAACGGGCTGAGGCTGTTCGGCCGTGGCCGCTATGTCGACAGCTCGATCAACGGCGGCTTCACCTCGTCTGCGTTCGGCGGCATTTACTCGCCGATCCGGGACATCGAGTTCCGCGGCAACAAGACGAAGTCGTTCCGCCACCCGGCGATCACCGAGCTGTTCCTGCCGGTCGTCAACGCCTTCTCGACGGTTCCGGACCTCTGCTCGATCGCCAACCGCAACCTGGGCCCGGCCCCGGCGACGCGTGCCGCCAATTGCGCGGCGTTCCTGGCCAGGTTCCCGGATGCCACTCCGGACCCGGCGAACAACGCGACCGTTCCGATCCAGACCGGCGGCAATCCCGAGCTGGAGAACGAGCAGGCCAACAGCTGGACCGCCGGTGTCATAGTGCGGCCGCGGTTCATCCCGCGCCTCAGCATGACCGCCGACTATGTCAGCATCACGTTGAACCAGCCGATCTCGAGCCTGACCGTTGCCCAGGTGGCCTCGGCCTGCTTCGACAACCCGTCGTTCAATGCGGCCGACCCTGCCAACGCGAACAGCTTCTGCTCGCGCATCCGGCGTCAGCCCAACGGGCGCGTGGTCAATGACCCTGCGACCCCGGCGGTCCGGGTCGGCTTCGTCAACGGTGAGCAGATCAAGTATCGCGGCATCCAGGGCACGGTGAACTACGACCTGCCGGTCCGCATCGGCAACGTGCTGAACGGCCGCTTCTCAATGGGTGCCGACGGTCTCTACACGCTCCACCGGCTGGTCAACATCACCGGCGTGGCGCCGACGCCGTCGCACGGGGTGATCGGCGACCCGCAGTTCGCCGGTCAGCTCCGGCTCCGCTATTCGGAAGAGAAGTGGGGCGTCAACACGACGGTCAACTACGTCGGCGAGCAGCTCTTCAGCCGGCTCAACCGCGAGCCGGGTCCGGGCTCCGGGCCGGATGCCCGCGAGCTCGACCGCCTGGAGGACTACGCCATCGTCAGCGCCGGTTTGTTCTTCGACGTGACCAAGCAGTTCCGCCTGACCACGTCGCTGACCAACATCTTCAACTACCAGGGTATGAAGTACCAGGGCGTGCGGGTTCCGGCCAGCTACGTCGACCTGCTCGGCCGCCGCGCAGCCGTGAGCGCCCGGGTTCGCTTCTAATCGCTGTATGATGGGGGCCGCGCGCACGGGAGCGGCCCCCGTTTTCCAAAGGATCTAGAGGAACATGACAATGATCACCAAAGCAGTGGCGGTCGCCGCCGCCAGCCTCGTCGCAGCCACTCCCGCCTTGGCGCAGGATGACGTGACGACGGCCACCTACACCGGTCCGCGCGTCGAAGTTCGCGGCGGCATCGACTTCGTGTCGAGCGGCGTCGTTTCGGACCAGACTTTTGGCGAGCGCGGCGAGTTCGGCGACGACGAGCGGGGCTCGCACGATGCTCTGATCGGTGCCGAAGCGGGATTCGATTTCGCGGTCGGCTCTTCGCTCGTCCTGGGTGGCTATGCCGGCATCGAGTGGAGCCAGAGTTCGATTCCGTCGGTCAACAACCGTCCCTATAATTTCGAAGCGGGCCGCAACATCACCGTCGGCGCCCGGGTCGGCGTGCCGGTGAGCCGCGGCGCCATGGTCTATGCCAAGGGCGGCTATTCGAACGGCAGGCTGAAGCCCGAATTCCTCACCGGGGCGGACCGCACCCTGTTCAACGACTATGACAGCAACCGCAACGGCCTTCATGCCGGCGCCGGTGCGGAGATCCCGTTCATGCAGCGCGCCTATGCCCGCGCCGAATATGTCTATCACCACTACAAGAAGTATGACGCCGGCGCGACGCTGGCGGTGCCGTTCAGGCGGCACCAGCTCGTCGCCGGAGTGGGCTTCCGCTTCTAGGCGGGCTGCCACCTGCGCAAGCAAAGAGGCCCGGGAAGCTGCTGCTTCCCGGGCCTTTCTTTTGGCTGCGCCGGCGCGGCCGCTTCAGTAGCGGTAATGCTCGGGCTTGAAGGGCCCTTCGGGGGTCACGCCAATGTAAGCCGCCTGCTTGTCGCTGAGCTTGGTCAGCTTCACGCCGAGCTTGTCGAGGTGAAGCGCGGCGACCTTTTCGTCGAGATGCTTGGGCAGCACGTAGACGTCGTTCTTGTACTTGTCGCCGCGCTTCACCTCGACAAGCTCGGCGTGAAGCTGACCAAGCTCAGCGACAAGCAGGCGGCCTACATTGGCGTGACCCCCGAAGGGCCCTTCAAGCCCGAGCATTACCGCTACTGAAGCGGCCGCGCCGGCGCAGCCAAAAGAAAGGCCCGGGAAGCAGCAGCTTCCCGGGCCTCTTTGCTTGCGCAGGTG
>DATLFV010000038.1:0-8158 GCA_035540875.1 Sphingomicrobium sp.
GCGCCGCGCCGAGCCGCTCGACGATGGCGTCGAGCAAAGGCTCCATGCCCTCGCCGATCGGTGCGGAGATGGCGAACGGCCGCGCACCGCTCGCCTTCTCGACCGCCTTCGCGACCTTGGCGAGCTGCCTGGCGTCGACCAAATCGGCGCGGCTCAGCGCCACCACCTCATGCTTGCCGGCAAGGCCTGCGCCATAGGCGTCGAGCTCGCCGCGCACGACCCTGTAGGCGCCCGCCGGGTCGTCGCCGGCCGCGTCGACCAGATGGAGCAGCAGTCTGGTGCGCTCGACATGGCCGAGGAAGCGGTCGCCGATGCCGGCGCCCTCCGCCGCGCCCTCGATCAGCCCGGGGATGTCGGCGAGCACGAACTCGCGCCCCTTGTGGCGGACGACGCCGAGCTGCGGGCGCAGCGTGGTGAACGGATAGTCGCCGACCTTGGCGCTGGCGTTGGTGACCGAGTTGAGGAAGGTCGACTTGCCGGCGTTGGGCAAGCCGACCAGGCCGGCGTCGGCGAGCAGCTTGAGCCGCAGCCACACCCACATCTCCTCGCCCGGCCAGCCCTCGCCGTGCTGGCGCGGGGCGCGGTTGGTCGAGCTCTTGTAGCTGGCATTGCCGCGGCCGCCGTCGCCGCCCTTGAGGAAGGTGATGCGCTGCCCTTCCTGGGCAAGGTCGGCAAGCAGGGTGCGCTCCTCGTCGTCGGCCAGGACCTGGGTTCCGACCGGCACCTTGATCACCAGATCCTCGCCGCCCGCGCCGGTCTTGTTGGAGCCGGCGCCGCCCTTGCCGCGCGGGGCGCGGAAATGCTGGGTGTAGCGGAAGTCGATCAAAGTATTGAGGCCGGGCACCGCCTCGAAGATGATGTCGCCGCCCTTGCCGCCGTCGCCGCCGTCGGGGCCGCCGAACTCGATGAACTTCTCGCGCCGGAAGCTGACCGCCCCCGGGCCGCCGGCGCCCGAGCGCAGGAAGATCTTGGCCTGGTCGAGGAAGTGCATGGCGGCGCGTTAGGCGCGGGCGGCGCGAATTGCCACCTCAGCCCTGCGGATGGTGGGTCTCGAGGCTGCGCCGGATGGTGCCGGCGGCAAGGTTGCGGGCGGCGTCGCGCGGCAGGCCGAGCGCCTCGGCGATGGGCGCGCCGAGCAGCGAGTCGCCGAGCGCCTGGAGCACCAGCTTCAGGGTCGTCTCGGGCACGCCATGGCCCTCATGCTCGCGGCTCAGCTGGTCGACCAGCACCCTGAGCGCCGTCAGGATCGGGTCGAGCGCATCGCGGTTGCCCGACAGGATCATCCAGGCGGCGAGCGCCCCGGCGCCCTCGCGGTCGAAGGCGTCGAAGGTCTTGTCGACGATCTCGCGCGCGTCTGCCTCGCCGCGGCGGGCGCGCTCGACGGTTTCATGGATGCTCGACGTCACCTGCTCGACGATCGAGGCCGCAAGCGCCTTCTGGAGCCCGGCCGCGGAGCCGAAATGGTGGAGCAGGTTGGCATGGGTACGGCCCATCTCCGCCGCCACCGCCTTGAGGGTCACGGCCTGGGGACCTTCGCTCAGCAACAGCCGGCGGGCGGCCTCCAGCGCTGCTGCCCGGCTCTGCTCCTGGCTCAGGCGCTCGCGAACTATTGACATCAGTGTCAGTTATCCTACTGTCGGGCCATGGCCAGCACGACCAGTCTGCCGCCGACCCCGGCCGACCTCAAGATCGTCCCCCGCGACCGCCGCTTCGGCCGTGAGGGTGGCGGCAACCGCTTGTGGCACGGCGGCTCGGTCGAGGCGACGGCAATCTACAATGCCTTGTCGGCGACCTTCCCGAAAGGCGAGGCGTTTTTCGTCGAGAGCGTCCGCGCCTTCGCCGACGGCGCGCCGCCCCGGCTGGCCGCGGAGATTCAGGCGTTCACCACCCAGGAGGTGATCCACAGCCGCGAGCATCTGGCGTTCAACCGCCGCGCCGCGGATGCTGGCTACGACCTTGCCGCGCTCGACCGCCGGGTCGAGGAGCGGCTGGCTGTGACCCGGTCGAGACCGCCGATCGTCAGCCTCGCGGCGACCATGGCGCTGGAGCATTTCACCGCGATCCTCGCGCATGCGCTGCTGGCCGATCCGCGTCACCTCGCCGGCGCCGACCTCGACGCCGCCGAACTGTGGCGCTGGCACGCCTGCGAGGAAATCGAGCACAAGGGCGTCGCCTACGACACATGGCTGCACGCGACCCGCGACTGGCCGCGCTTCAAGCGCTGCAAGGTGAAGGCGCAGGTGATGCTCTACATCACCCGCAACTTCGTCGTCGACCGCACCGCCGGCGCACTCGAGCTGATGCGCCAGGACGGGCTGCGGGGCCCGCGCGCCGTCGCCAGGCTGCTGTGGTATCTGTGGGTGCGGCCGGGCATGTTCCGCAAGATCGCCGGGGCCTGGGCAGGCTTCTTCATGCCCGGCTTCCATCCGTGGAAGGAAGACGACCGGCACCTGCTTCGCGCTTATGACGCCGGCGCGGCTCACGCGCCGGGGCCGGCGCGCAAGGTCCGCGGCGCCGCCTAGGCGGCGAGCGGCGCCTCCAAGGCTTCTTCTCCGCCGAGCTTGAGCCGCAGCAGCCGTGCCGGGGCCTCGCTGCCGCGCGCGCAGCTCAGCCGCGGCGCGACGATGCCAATCGGCTCGAAGCCGAGCTTCTCGAGCACCCGCCCCGACGCCGGATTGTCCAGGAAGTGCGAGCCTTCCAGGCTGGGCAGCCTCAATGTTCTGGCGATCTCGACCAGCGCCGCACCTGCCTCGCTGGCGAAGCCGCGGCCCCAGAACGGCCGGGCGATCCAGTAGCCCAGCTCAACCGCGCCCGAGTGGCGGCGGCCAAGCCCGCAGGCGCCGACCAGCTGCGGCGGGCCGGCCGTGCGTGCGAAGACCAGCAGTTCGGGGAGAACGGGATCGCGCGGGCGGGCGAGGAACGCCTCGGCATCGCGCAGTCCATAGGGCCGTGGGGCGCTGGCGAGATTGCGGACCACCCGTTCATCGGCGATGGCGGCATGAAGCGCCGGCGCATCCTCGGCCCAGCCGGGCCGGAGCAGCAGCCTGTCGGTCCTCGCGAACATCCCTTTTCTCCCTCCGCCGGAGCCCTTCGGGGCCCCGTGTTGCAGTTTCGGGAGAAGATTTGGACTTAACAAAAAAGGGAGGAGAGGGGGCTTCCCTCTTCTCCCTTTGGCCTCGATCTTCGCTTCAGATCTCGTCCGGGCCGCCCCCTCGTGGGAGCAGTCCCTTTATGACCGCTCCTATGCTTGCTCCTCGCTTGCCGGCATGATGTGCACGAACTTGCGGCCGAGCTTGCCGTCGCGAAACGCGACCTGGCCGTCGGTAAGCGCAAAGAGGGTATGATCCTTGCCCAGGCCGACATTGTCGCCCGGGTGCCACTTGGTGCCGCGCTGGCGCACGATGATGTTGCCGGCGCGCGCGTTCTGCCCGCCGAACATCTTCACGCCGAGGCGCTTGCTCTCACTGTCGCGGCCGTTCCTGGACGAGCCGCCTGCCTTTTTATGTGCCATGGTGCGTTACTTCGCTTTCGGAGCTTTTTCGGCACCGGCCTTAGCAGGTGCAGCATCTTTTGTCGACGCGGATTCGGCCGCGGCCTTGGCCTTCTTCGGCTTGGCCGGAGCCTCGGTCGCAGGAGTCGAGGCGGGAGCGCCGCCGGCCTCCGCCTCCGGGGCGGGCTTGGCGGCCTTTTTCGCTGCTTTCGCGGGCGCAGCATCGGCCTGCTGGTCGCCGATCGCGACGATCTTGAGGATCGTGTGCTGCTGGCGGTGGCCCTTCTTGCGGCGGTAATTGTGGCGGCGGCGCTTCTTGAACACCGTCACCTTCTCGCCCTTGGCCTGGGCGATGATCTCGGCCGCGACGGTCAGGCCGTCGGTCGAGCGCAGGTCCGACCCGTCGCCGGCGAGCAAAACGTCGCCGAGCGTGATGCGGTCGCCGGCGCTGCCGTCCATCTTCTCGACGACGATCTTGTCTCCCGGGGCAACGCGATATTGCTTGCCGCCCGTGCGCACGACTGCGAACATAAGCTCTTCTCTTCTTGGTTCTAAGGCTCCGCGCGCTCTGGGAACGGGCCCGGCGCGGAAAGCCAAGCCGCCTATGGCAGCCGCTTGGCGCTGTCAACCGCCGCCCGGGCGGCCGAGCTGATGTTGCAGCGCCGCAACAGACGCTCCGACAAACGGCACTCCGGGCGGCCATGCTCTTGCGGCGGTGCAAAATTGCGTCACTTTCGCATGCGTCCAGAAGAGGGGGACCCAATGACCCGCAATTTCCGCCGCAGCCTGCTTCTCGCCGGCCTCAGCCCGCTCGCCTTCGCGCAGCCCGCGCTTGCCCAGCAGAACCAGGAGGCGGTGCAGGATGCGCCGCCGGCGCAGGCGCAGGGCGACACGCCCGACCAGTCGACCATCGTCGTCACCGGCACCCGCCGCGTCGATCGCACCGTCGCCGACAGCCCGGTGCCGGTCGATGTGCTTTCGGCCGAGACCCTCGCCAATACCGGCCACACCGAGATCAACCGCCAGCTCACGCAGGAAGTGCCGAGCTTCAACTTCCCGCAGCCCTCGATCACCGACGGCACCGACGTCATCCGCCCGGCGACGCTGCGCGGCCTCGGGCCCGACCAGACCCTGGTGCTGATCAACGGCAAGCGCCGCCACACCTCGGCCTTGCTCAACATCAACGGCTCGGTCGGCCGCGGCACGTCGGCGGTGGACATCAACCTCATCCCGACGATCGCCCTGTCGCGGGTCGAGGTGCTGCGCGACGGCGCCGCCGCCCAATATGGCTCCGACGCCATTGCCGGCGTCATCAACTTCCAGTTGCGGAGCGCGCGCAGCGGCGGCCGGGCGACGGCCACCTACGGCCAATATTATACGCGCGTGAACAATATCGAGACCTATGACGGTGTGGCCGCCGGCCCCGGCAACACGCCGGTGTTCCAGCCCGACGGGACGCTGCAGCTCAATTATACCGGCCGCGACCGGCGCCGCACCGACGGGCGGACGCTGACCCTGGCCGCGGTGCTCGGCCTGCCGATCGGCGCCGAGGGCTTCTTCGACATTGCCGGCGAGGTCCAGGACCGCCAGCCGACCAACCGCACCGGCGCCGACCCGCGCCGGCAGTTCAACTTCATCAGCACCAACCCGAATGTGCTCGACCCGCGCGAGTTCACCTTCAACCGCTTCAGCCACCGCTACGGTGATCCCAAGACCCGCGACGTCAAACTGTTCTTCAATTCCGCGATGCCGCTCGGCGACGGCGGGACCGAAGCCTACATGTTCGGCAGCTACAACGACCGCAATGGCGAGAGCGCCGGCTTCTACCGCATTGCCTCCGACGCTCGGAACATCCCTTCCATCTATCCCGAAGGGTTCCTGCCGCTGATCAGCACCGACACCGACGATTTCTCGGGCACGCTTGGCGTGCGCGGCGAAATGGCCGGCTGGCGCTGGGACCTGTCCGGCCAATATGGCGAGGACCGGGTCGATTTCACCATCAAGAACAGCCTGAACCGCTCGCTCGGCCCGACCACGCCGACCCAGTTCGATTCCGGCGGCCTGAGCTACGACCAGACCCTGTTCAACCTCGACGTCAGCCGCGACCTCGGGCTCGGCTTCGGTGAGCGGACCACCTTGTCGCTGGGCGCCGAATATCGCCGCGAATCCTACGACATCCGCCCGGGCGAGCTCGCCAGCTACGTCGCCGGACCGTTCCCCGGCCCGTCGGGCGCGCAGGTCTTCCCCGGATTCCAGCCGGTGATCGGCGGCGTCAGCGTCGACCAGCGCCAGGGCCGCAACAACAAGTCGGTCTATGCCGAGGTCGATTCCGACATCACCAGCGCCATCAGCCTGCAGGGGGCGCTGCGCTATGAGGACTATAGCGACTTCGGCTCTGACCTGAACTGGAAGCTTGCCGGCCGCTTCGGGATCACGCCGGGGCTGGCGCTTCGCGGGTCGGCTTCGACCGGGTTCCGGGCCCCCTCGCTGCAGCAGCAATTCTATGCCGCGCGCGCCACCAACAACGTCGCCGGCGTGCTGCTCGAGACCGTCACCCTGCCGGTGCAGAACCCGGTCGCCGTGGCGCTGGGCGCAACGCCGCTGGACGCCGAACGCTCGATGAGCTTCTCGGCCGGCGTCGTGTTCAACGCCATTCCGCGCCTCAACGTCACCGTCGACGCCTACCGGGTCGACATCGACGACCGCATCGTCGTCACCGACAACCTCACGGCGACGCGCAACGCGACCACCCGCGAGCCGAGCGGAACCGGCCCCGGCCGCGCGATCGCCACCATCCTCAACAATGCCGGCTTCCGCTTCGTCGATGCCGCCCGCTTCTTCGTCAACGGCGTCGACACGCGCACCAGCGGCATCGACTTCGTCACCACCTATCGCGTCCCCGACCTGGGCGGCGGCCGGCTCAACCTGACGGGCGGGCTCAACTACAACAAGACCAAGATCCGCGAAGTGCTCGCCGCGCCCGGCCCGCTTGCGGACATCCCCGGACTGGTGCTGTTCGGCCGCCAGGAATCCTTGCGCCTGGTCCAGGGCCAGCCGCGCACCAAGATCAACCTGTCGGGCGACTATGACCACGGCTGGTTCGGCGGTACGCTGCGCACCACGCGCTACGGCAAGGTGCTCGACGCCGGCGCCCCGGCGAGCGGGGTCCAGGACATCGAACTCCAGCCCAAGTGGGTCACCGACGTCGAGGCGCGCTTCAAGCCGCTGGGCGACCGCTTCCCGATCGCGATCGGCGCCAACAATGTGCTCGACGTCTATCCGACCAACATCCCGGTCGGCCAGGCCGTCGACCCGGTGAGCGGCGCGACCGTCAACCTGCCGGCGACCCGTTATGCGACGCCGTTCAGCAACTTCTCGCCGTTCGGCTTCAACGGCCGCTATGTGTACGGCCGGATCGGGCTGAACTTCTGATCCACGCCCGGGGAGGGCTTCGGCCCTCCCCGTCGCGCCGGCGCTAGTGGCGGTGCTCGGGGCGCAAGGTGTAGCGGCCCTCGTCGAAGCCCACGAACAATGTGCCGATCGCCGGATGGTCGACCGGCTCGTCGCTGTCGTCGGGCACCAGATTCTGCTGGCTGACATAAGCGACGTAGCTCGACTCGGCGTTCTCCGCGAGCAGATGGTAGAAGGGCTGGTCCTTGGACGGGCGCATCGCCTCGGGGATCGCCTGATACCATTCCTCGCTGTTGGCGAATTCGGGGTCGACGTCGAAGATCACGCCGCGAAAGTCGAGCAGCCGGTGGCGCACCACCTCGCCGATCGTGAAGCGCGCCTGGGGCATGGGGGCGACAGCGGGGGCCATGAGGTCGGAACGATCTGGTAGCGACATGGCTGCATGTCTAGTGGCTGCGCGCGCCGGGGCAAGCCGGGCTAGGCAAGCATCAGCGCCGCTGCTAGAGGCGCGCTTCCGACCAGCCGGGGCGTCCCGGCGCGCGCCCGGATCCCCGCGGAGAGGTGGCTGAGTGGTCGAAAGCACCGCACTCGAAATGCGGCGTACGGGCAACCGTACCGTGGGTTCGAATCCCACCCTCTCCGCCACCTGTTGAGTCGAAAGCCGGCCAGGATGCCCCAGGCTTTGCCGCCCCCCGCCATCATCGTCACTGCCCCGGCGCTTCCCGACCCGGCGGCGGAGCGGGCGTTCGACGTCGAGCGGTTCGACGTGCGGCAGCTTCGCGATGCGCCGACCACGCGGCTCGATCAATTGCTCAAATCCGTCCCGGGGCTGCAATTGTTCCGCCGCTCCGATTCCCGCAGCGCCCACCCGACCAGCCAGGGGGTGACGCTGCGCGGACTGGGCGGGAACGCCTCCAGCCGCGCGCTGCTGCTGCTCGACGGCGTTCCCCAGGCCGACCCGTTCGGCGGCTGGATCAACTGGCCGGCGTTCGACCCGGCCGCTCTGTCCAGCGTCCGCGTGGTGCGCGGCGGCGGCAGCGTCGCCGCCGGCCCCGGCGCGCTCGCCGGCACCATCGAGATGCTCAGCCTGCTGGATCAGGGCTGGAGCGCCGGGGCCGAGGCCGGCAGCCGCGGGTCGCTCGAGGCGCGCGCTCACGCCGGCGTGCTGCCGGGCCTGATCGTCACCGCGCGCGGCGCCCGCTCCGACGGCTTCGTGCCGGTCACCCGCGCCACCCGCGGCCCGGCGGACAAAAGAGC
>DATLFV010000039.1:0-3100 GCA_035540875.1 Sphingomicrobium sp.
GCATGGCCGACGGCAGCGACGCCGTCTCCGACTGGCCATTGCTCAACGCTTTGCTCAACACCGCCAGCGGCGCGACCTGGGTGTCGCTCCACCACGGCGGCGGCGTCGGCATGGGCTATTCGCAGCATGCCGGAATGGTGATCGTCGCCGACGGCAGCGACGACGCCGCGCGCCGGCTCGAACGCGTGCTGTGGAACGACCCCGCCACCGGCGTCATGCGCCACGCCGATGCCGGTTATGAGGATGCCGTCGCCTGCGCGCGCGAGCAGGGCCTCGACCTGCCGATGCTCCCCTGACCGTCATCCCGGCGCAGGCCGGGATCTCAGCGAAACACCAACGCCGCATCTTCACTTCCCCGAGACCCCGGCTTACGCCGGGGTGACGATATGAACCTCAACCCGAACGCCATCGACCTTGCGACCCTGCGCCAGCTTTGGGCGGGTGCCCCCGCGCGCCTCGACGATGCCGCGCTGCAGCGCGTCGCCGACGCCGCGGCGGCCGTCGACCGCATCGTCGCCGGCGGCGAGACCGTCTACGGCGTCAACACCGGCTTCGGTCTGCTCGCGCAGACCCGCATCCCCGACGACCGGCTCGCCGAGCTGCAGACCAACCTCATCCTCTCGCACAGCGCCGGCCTCGGCGAGCCGCTGCCGCGGCACGTCACGCGGCTGATGATCGTCCTCAAGCTGCTCGGCCTCGGCCGCGGCCACTCGGGCGTGCGGCTGGAGGTGATCGACGCGCTCCAGGCTTTGCTCGATCAGGACGCCATGCCTTTAATCCCGGCGCAGGGCAGCGTCGGCGCGTCGGGCGACCTCGCTCCGCTCGCGCACCTGATCGCCGCGCTGATGGGCCACGGGCGCATCGACGTCGCCGGCGACATCATGCCCGCGCCGCAAGCGCTGCAGCGTCTCGGCCGGTCGCCGCTGCAGCTCGGCCCCAAGGAGGGGCTGGCGCTGATCAACGGCACCCAGGCCTCGACCGCGCTCGCGCTCGACGCCTTGTTCACCGGTGAGCGCGTGTTCGCCGCCGCCATCGCGGCCGGCGCATTGTCGGTCGACGCGCTCAAGGGCTCGGCCAAGCCGTTCGACCTGCGCATTTCTCAGCTGCGCGGCCAGCCCGGGCAAATCCGCGTCGCCGCCGCCATTTCCGAACTGCTCGAGGGCAGCGAGATCCTGCTCAGCCACGGCCGCTGCGGCCGGGTGCAGGACCCCTACAGCTTCCGCTGCATGCCGCAGGTGATGGGCGCCAGCCTCGACCTCTTGGCCAATGCCGCGCGCACGCTCACCATCGAAGCGGCGGCGGTCACCGACAATCCGATCCTGTTCCCCGACAGCGATGGGATTGGGGACGAGGCGATCAGCGGCGGCAATTTCCACGCCCAGCCGGTGGCCTTCGCGGCCGACACGATCGCCATCGCCTTGTGCGAGGTCGGCAGCATGTCGGAGCGCCGCACCAGCGTGCTGGTCGATCCCAAGATGAGCGGCCTGCCGCCCTTCCTGACCCAGGACAGCGGCGTCAATTCGGGGCTGATGATCCCCCAGGTCACCGCCGCCGCCCTCGTCAGCGAGAACAAGAGCCAGGCCTTCCCGGCCAGCGTCGACTCCATCCCCACCTCGGCGGGCCAGGAGGACCATGTGGCGATGTCGCCGATTGCCGCGCTCAAGGCCGCGCGCATCGCCCGCAACGCCGCCGGCGTGGTCGCGGTCGAGCTGATGGCCGCGGCCGAGGGCATCGACTATCACGCGCCGCTGAGGACCAGCGCGGCGCTGCAGCCGATCCACGCCCGGGTCCGCGCCCATTCGCCCCACTTCACCGCCGACCGCTACTGGGCCGACGAAATGGCCGCGCTCCAGGCCGCCGTGCTGGCGGGCGAGATCGGCGCGGGCGAGTTCCTGACGCCATAGCGCCTGTGTTGTCGAAGTGATACACTCTGCCGCTCGACTCGCACTGGAGGCGAAGATCCGATGAACCATCCCCCCAGGGACTTTAATCCCGCCGCCGCGATGGCGGAAATGACCGATGTGGTCCTCGAACAAATTCGCAAGCTGGCCGACCTTCACCAGTCCGGAATCCTGACCGAGGAAGAATTCACCGCCAAGAAAGCGGAGCTGCTCGCCCGCATCTGATCGGGGCCCTGGCCGCTGTCGGCGGGCAAATGCGGCTCAGTGAAAATCCCGGCTCTTGGGGATGCACTCGACGTTGCGCGGGTGGATCCCGGCCGGCGGGCGCCAGCTGCCGGCACCGTCGCCCGGCGCCAGCGGCGGGGTGATGATCTCCTCGCTCAGCCGCCGCAGCATGTGCGTGTCGTCCTCCAGGGCACGGGCGACGACGTGGATCACGCCGCCGTCTTCGTCACGCTGCACCAGCCCGTGCACGACCATCAGCCGCGCGCCCATGACGATCCTGCGCTGGCGGCCGAACAGGTCCGGCCAGATGACGAGGTTGGCGATTCCGGTCTCGTCCTCCAGCGTGATGAAGCACACCCCCTTGGCGCTGCCCGGGCGCTGGCGGATCAGCACCAGCCCGGCCAGGCTCAGCCGCCGCCCGTCGCGGATGCTCGCAAGCCTCTCGGCGGTGACGAGGCCGCGCGCCGCATAATGGTCGCGCAGGAAAAGCATCGGGTGCGCCTTCAGGGACAATCGCAGCGTCTGGTAGTCGTTCACCACATGCTCGGAGAGCGGCATCGCCGGCAGCCGTGACGGTTCCGCCTCGGCGCCTTCGTCGCGCGCGTCCGCCGCCGCGAACAGGGGCAGGTCCGGCGCATTTTTGAGCGCCCGCGCCTCCCACAGCGCCTGTCTCCGGTCGAGTCGGATCGATCGGAACGCGTCGGCGCTCGCCAGCCGCTCGATGCTGTGCACCGGCACCTGCGCCCGGCTGCGCAGCTCCTCGAGCGAGGCAAAGGGCGCATGGGCCACCACCCGCGCCGCATCGGCAATGCGCAAGCCGTCGACCTGGCGAAGGCCGAGGCGAAGAGCCTTCCCCTCCCCTTCAGGGGAGGGGGTAGGGGGTGGGGTACAGGCGAATGGGCTCGATGCCCATGAGCATGTCTTCACCGGCATTGAGCCGGCTCAGCCATCACCCACCCCTTGCCCCTCCCTTG
>DATLFV010000040.1:0-2791 GCA_035540875.1 Sphingomicrobium sp.
GAGGCGCTCGAGATCTTCGCCAAGAGGCTGAAGAAAGCGGGCCCGAGCGTCGCCGCCATCGCCGGCGACCTGCTCGATGCCGAGACCATGTACGCGGCGAGAAAGCTGCTCGAGGTCCAGGGCTCCAGCCTGCTCGAGGGACGACAGACCGGCCTTGCCTATGACACGTCGAGCCTGGCGGCGGTGGCGTTCAACTCGACGATTGCCGGCATCGAATATGCCGACGCGGTGCTGCTGGTCGGCACCAACCCGCGCTGGGAAGCGCCGCTCGTCAACACGCGCCTTCGCAAGGTCGAGCGCAAGGGCGGCAAGATCTTCGGCATCGGGCCCGAGGTGGATCTCGGCATGCGGGTCGAGTGGCTTGGAGACGATTTGAAGCTGCTGGGCAAGCTGCCCAAGGCGGTGACGGAGGCCTTCGCTTCGGCCCAGAAGCCGGCGGTGATCGTCGGTCCCGGTGCGCTGGCGGCCAACGCGCTCGGCGCGGCGCTGGCGCTGGTGGAGCCGCTGGGGCTGATCAGGGGTGAGTGGAACGGCTTCAACGTCCTTCACACCGCCGCCTCACGCATGGCCGGACTGATCCTCGGCTATGCCCAGCCAGGCGGCATCGCCGATATCGAAGCCGCGGCTCCGCAGCTGGTGCTGCTGCTGGGTGCGGACGAGGTGGCGCCGGACCGCTTCGCCGCCGCGTTCAAGGTGTACATCGGCCACCACGGCGACGCCGGTGCGAGGCAGGCGGACCTGGTGCTGCCGGCCGCCGCTTATGCCGAAAAGCATGGCACCTACGTCAATCTCGAGGGCCGTGTGCAGCGCGCCGAGCGGGCGGTCTTCCCGCCGGGTGAGGCGCGCGAGGACTGGTCGATTTTCCGGGCCGTGTCGGGGCTGCTGAAGACGCCGCTGCCGTTCGACGACTTCCACCAGCTCCACGCAGCCATGACCGCCGAATTCCCCCAGCTCGGCCGTGACGGGCTGATCGACCTGCCGTGGGCACCGCCGTCCCTCGACAGCAAGGCGCAGGGGACGGTCCGCTATCCCATCGCCGACTTCTATCTGACCAACGCCATCTGCCGCGCGAGCCCGACCATGCACCGTTGCTCCGAAGAGCTGGTCCACGGTCGCGCCCAACTGCTGGAGGCGGCGGAATGACCGCGACCTTCCAGTCCTGGGGCCTGACCTACGAATGGTCGTGGTTCCTCGCGACCCTCGCCGGGATCCTGCTGATTGCTCTGCCGCTGATGCTGGCGGTGGCGATGATCATCTACGCCGATCGCAAGATCTGGGCGGCAATCGCGCTTCGCCGCGGTCCCAACGTGGTCGGCCCGTTCGGACTGCTGCAGAGCTTCGCCGACGGGCTCAAGGTGTTCCTCAAGGAAACCATCATTCCGACCAGCGCCAACAAGGGGCTGTTCCTGATTGCCCCGGTGGTCAGCTTCACCGTCGCCTTGATCGTGTGGGCAGTGATCCCGTTCGACGTCGGCGTGGTGCTCGCCGACATCAATGTCGGGCTGCTCTACGTGCTCGCCGCCTCTTCACTCGGCGTCTACGGCGTGATCGTCGCGGGCTGGGCGTCCAACTCCAAATATCCCTTCTACTCGGCGCTTCGCGGCGCCGCGCAGATGGTCAGCTACGAAGTTTCGATCGGCTTCGTCCTGATTAGCGTCGTCCTCTACGCCAACACCTTCAACCTCACCGCCATAGTGCTTGCCCAGCAGGGGCATGTCTTCGGCCTGCTCAACGGCTTCGGCTTCAATCCATTGCTGTTCCCGATGGCGGTGGTGTTCCTGATCAGCTCGATGGCCGAGACCTTCCGCACGCCGTTCGACCTCACCGAGGCGGAGAGCGAACTCGTTGCCGGGTTCCAGACCGAATATAGCTCGATGAGCTTCGCGCTCTTCTGGCTCGGCGAATATGGCAACGTCATCCTGATGTGCGCGCTCAACGCGCTGCTGTTCTGGGGGGGCTTCCTGCCGCCGCTCAACATCGACCTCATCCCCTGGTTCGATATTCCGGGCATTATCTGGCTGTTCGCCAAGATGATGTTTTTCTTCTTCGTGTTCAGCTGGGTGCGGGCGACGGTGCCGAGGTACCGCTATGACCAATTGATGCGGCTCGGCTGGAAGGTCTTTCTGCCGCTCAGCATCATCTTCGTTGTCATCATCTCGGGCTGGCTGATGCTCACCCGCTATGGAGCCGCCGCATGATCGCCCAGTGGCTGAAATCGTTCACGCTGTGGGAGTTGCTGAAAGGGCACGCGCTGACCCTGAAGTACTTCTTCAAGCCCAAGGCGACGATCAACTATCCTTACGAAAAGGCGCCGCAGAGCCCGCGCTTCCGCGGCGAGCATGCGCTTCGCCGCTATCCCAATGGCGAGGAGCGCTGCATCGCGTGCAAGCTGTGCGAGGCGGTGTGCCCGGCGCTGGCGATCACCATCGAGGCCGAGCCGCGCGAGGACGGCAGCCGCCGCACCACCCGCTACGACATCGACATGGTGAAGTGCATCTATTGCGGGCTGTGCCAGGAGGCGTGCCCGGTGGATGCGATCGTCGAGGGGCCGAACCTGGAGTTCGCGACCGAGACCCGCGAGGAACTGTTGTACGACAAGGCCAAGTTGCTCGCCAACGGCGACCGCTGGGAACAGGCGATCGCCGCCAATCTTGCCGCCGACGCGCCATATAGATAATGGCCGCGGCGTTTCACCAGCACCCGTTCGCCCTGAGGAGGGGGCGAGCTTGTCGAGGACCCGTCTCGAAGGGTCTTGCTGCGTCCTTGGAGACGCCGCTTCGACTTCGCTCAG
>DATLFV010000041.1:0-12785 GCA_035540875.1 Sphingomicrobium sp.
CCAGCTGCAGATGTTCGATGCGCTCGGCGCCCGCCCGCCCGAGTTCGCGCACGAGGCCCTGCTGGTCGCCGCCGAGGGCAAGTTGTCGAAGCGGCTCGGCGCGCTCGGCGTCGAGCAGGTCCGCGCCGCCGGGCTCGAGCCGATGGCCCTGCTGTCGCTGCTGGCGCGGCTCGGCACGTCGCAGCCGGTCGAGCCCATCGGCGATCTCGACAGCCTCGCCCGCGACTTCGATTTCGCGCACTTCGGCCGCGCCCCCGCCCATTTTGACCTAGCGGAAGTGGAGCAGCTTAACCGCAAGCTCCTTCACCACTCCACTTTCGCTGAAGTTGCCAACGCGATCATTCTCGACATTTCCTCTGAGGATTATGACCTCCTTAAGGGCAATATCGACCGCTTAAGCGACTTGTCCGATTGGCTGGTGGTCCTCGACGGCGACATCGACCCGCCGGAGCTCGGCCACGACGAACGCGCCCTGGTCAAGGAGGCGGCCGCCGTCGCCGAGCGCCTCGACTGGGGCCGGGAGCCGTGGCGCGACCTCACCGATGCGCTCAAGGCCTCGACCGGCCGCAAGGGCAAGGCCCTGTTCCTGCCGCTGCGCCTCGCGCTCACCGGCCGCGACAGCGGCCCCGAGATGGCGCCCCTGGTTGCTCGTCTCGGCCAGGCGCGCACCGTCGCCCGCCTCGCCGCCGCCGCCAGGCGCTGATCCGGCCGGATCGCCGCCGAGGCTGGCACGCCGCGCCCCCAGCGCCTATCTTCGCTTCCATGTCCTGGTTCCCGCGCCCCGTCGGCCCCCGCGCCGCTTATGCCGACCTTCGCGCCTTCCTGCGCCAGCGCAGCCGCGAGCAGGTGATCGCGGCGGCTTTGTCGGTGCTGGTGACAGGGATCATCGTCTTCGAATTCTTTATCGACTCGAAGATCAACACCGCGCCGCCGCCGCGCATCGTCTATGCCGAAAGCTGGAGCGCCAACCGCAGCGATGCCGAGATCATCGCCGACCAGAAGAAGCACCAGGCCGAGCGCGAGGCCGCGCTCAAGGAACGCCAGCGCCAGTTCCAGAAGCTCGAGAAGCGGCTTGGAATGGACTGACCCGTGGATGGCCGAGGCCCTGGCCCTCGGCTCCGGCCAGCGCGGGCGGACCGCTCCCAACCCCAACGTCGGCTGCGTCGTCGTCGCCGGCGATGAACTGGTCGGCCGTGGCGCCACCGCCACCGGCGGGCGCCCCCATGCCGAGGCCGTCGCTCTGGGCGAGGCGGGGGACCGCGTGCGGGGCGCAACGATCTACGTGACGCTCGAGCCCTGCGCCCACGTCAGTCCGCGCGGGCCAGCCTGCGCCGACCTGATCGTCGAGGCGCGCCCGGAGCGCGTGGTCATCGCCCTCGAAGACCCTGACCCGCGCACCTGCGGACAGGGCGCCGCCCGGCTCCGCGCGGCGGGGATCGCCGTCGACATAGGCTGCGGTCGCGAGGCCGCCGCGCGCTCCATGGCCGGCTATCTCACCCGCCTCAGGCTCGGGCGGCCGCGAGTCACGCTCAAGCTCGCTCTGTCGATCGATGGCAAGATCGCTCTCCCGTCGGGCGAATCCAAGTGGATCACCGGCGAGGACGCGCGCGCCCACGTTCACCTCGAACGCGCCCATGCCGACATGATCCTGGTTGGGCGCGGCACCTATCTTGCCGATTCGCCGCGCCTCGACGTCCGCCTGCCGGGCCTCGAGGACTGGTCGCCGCGCCGCGCCTTGCTGACCCGCGGCGAGGCGGTCGATGGCTGGGAAATCCTGCATTCTCCGCGGGATATCCACCGACTCCATGACGTCAACGACCTGCTGGTCGAAGGCGGCTCGGCCACCGCCACCGCCTTCCTCGCCGAGGACCTGGTCGACCGCATCCTCATCTACCGGGCCCCGATCATCGTGGGCGAAGGCAAGTCCTCGTTCGGCTTCGTCGGCCTCGAGGCCATCGCCGATGCCCACGGTCGCTGGGCGGCCGGCGACGGCCAGGCGCTCGGCGTCGACCGCCTCGAAGTTTACGAGCGGATACGGGGCGCTTAAGGCCGCGCCATGTTCACCGGCATCGTCACCAGCATCGGCACCGTCACCGCCGCCGAGCAGCGCGGCGACCTGCGGCTGCGGGTCCGCTGCAGCTACGACATGGCGACCGTCGCGCTCGGCGCGTCCATCGCCTGCTCGGGCGTCTGCCTTACCGTGGTCGACAAAGGCGACGACTGGTTCGCCGTCGACGTCTCCTCCGAGACCGTGTCGCGCACCGCCGCCGATCTGTGGCGCGAGGGCGCGCGCCTCAACCTGGAGCGTGCGCTGCGCGTCGGCGACGAGCTTGGCGGCCATATCGTCACCGGCCATGTCGACGCCGTCGCGGACGTGGTTGGCACCTGCGCGGAGGGCGCCTCGACCCGCATCGGCATCGCCGCCCCGCCCGAGCTCGCCCGCTTTCTTGCGCCCAAGGGCTCGGTGACGCTCGACGGCGTGTCGCTGACCGTCAACGACGTGCGCTCCGCCGACGACGGAAGCACCCATTTCTCGGTCAACATCATCCCGCACACCGCTGCCCACACCACTTTGGGCGAGCTCGCGCCCGGACGACAGCTCAATGTCGAGATCGACGTCCTTGCCCGCTATCTCGACCGAATGCTCGCTGCCAGATCACAATAGGAACATCGCTGTGCCTGCTTCCTGTCACATCGTGATGTGATATGGGCCGGCGATGAGCACCAATTTGATCGAGCGCCTCAACGCCATCATCGGCACCGGCGAAGTCAGCCGCGCCGGCCTTGCCCGCGCTGCCGGGCTTCACCCCAACAGCTTGCGCAAGCTCGGTTCGGAGGAGTGGAACCCCACCGCCGACACCCTCGTCCGCCTCGAAAAGCTGCTCCAGCGCGGCACCGCCGAAGTGCTGGTCGATGCCGAGGCGATCATCAACGAGGCGCGCAACGGCCGCATGTTCATCCTCGTCGACGACGATGACCGGGAGAATGAGGGCGACCTCGTCATCCCGGCGCAGATGGCGACTCCCGACGCGATCAACTTCATGGCCCGCCACGGCCGCGGCCTGATCTGCCTCGCCTTGACCCAGGAGCGCGTCAGCCAGCTCGGGCTGCAGCCGATGACCAGCGCCAACCGCAGCCGCAACGAGACCGCCTTCACCATCTCGATCGAAGCGCGCACCGGCATCTCGACCGGGATCAGCGCCGCCGATCGCGCCCGCACCATCGCGGTGGCGATCGACGCCGCCAATGATGCCGGCGCACTCGTCTCTCCCGGCCATGTCTTCCCGCTGGTCGCTCGCCCCGGCGGCGTGCTTGTCCGCGCCGGCCATACCGAGGCCGCCGTCGACGTCGCCCGGCTCGCCGGCCTCAATCCCTCGGGCGTGATCTGCGAGATCATGCGCGAGGACGGCACGATGGCCCGGCTCGACGACCTGATGGACTTCGCCCGCGCCCATGGCCTCAAGATCGGCACCATCCGCGATCTCATCGCCTACCGCCTGAAGAAGGACCATATGGTCGAGCGGGTCGCCGCGACCGGCTTCACGGCGGCTAGTGGCGCCGCCTGGCAGGCGCAGGTCTTTCGCGACAAGGCAACCGGTGCCGAGCAGCTGGCCCTGGTCCACGGCGCCATCGACCCCTCGGCGCCGGTCCTGGTGCGCATGCACAGCCTCGATCTGTTCGCCGACGTGCTGGGCGAGGCCGGTGAGCGCTCGGGCCTCCTCCACGGCGCGATGCGGATGATCGAGGCGGAAGGGGCGGGCGTCGTCGTCACCCTCCACGCCGCCTCGCCAGGCTCGCTGTCGCGCGCCACCGACTTGCGCTCGGGCAAGCCCGCCGGCGAGGGCGACGCGATGCGCAGCTACGGCATCGGCGCGCAGATCCTCGCCGCGCTTGGCATCCACGACATGATCCTGTTGTCGAACACCTGCCATTCGCCGGTCGCTCTGTCCGGCTATGGCCTCGCGATCGTCGAGGAACGCCCGATCGAGCTCGCGCACTGATGGCGCGGGTCCTGATCGCCGAGGCGCGCTTCTACGCGCATCTGAACGACATGCTGCTCGCCGGCGCCCGCGCCGCGATCGAGGCCGCCGGCCATGACCATGAGACGGTCACCGTGCCTGGCGCGCTCGAGCTTCCGGCGGCCATCTCGCACGCCGCCGACAGCGGCCGCTTCGACGCGTTCGTCGCGCTCGGCGTGGTCATCCGCGGTGAGACCTTCCATTTCGAAATCGTGGCGCAGGAAAGCGCGCGCGGGCTGATGGCGCTGACCCTCGACGGGCTCGCCGTCGGCAACGGCATACTCACGGTCGAGAACGAGGCCCAGGCCATCGTCCGCGCCGATCGCGCCGGGGGCGACAAGGGCGGCGACGCCGCCCGCGCCGCGCTCGCTTTACTTGAGATCAAGCACAGCTTCGCACAGTGAATCCGCACCCTGAACTTGTTTCAGGGTCCATTTTCGACGAGGGCGGCGCGCTTCATCGCCATGGATGCTGAGCCGAGCTCAGCATGACGGATTTACCACCCTGACCAACTCCAGATCCCACCCGCTCGCCTTCGCCGCCTTGCTGGTCGGCTCGAGCGCGCTCGCCTTCGGCCCGTGGCTGGTGCGCATTTCCGGCACCGGCCCGGTCGCCGCCGGCTTCTGGCGGCTGGCGCTGGCTCTGCCCTTCCTGCTGGTGCTTGCGCGCCTGACCGCCCAGCCCATCCACTGGCCGCGCGCCGCAATGGTGTCGCTCATCGCCGTCGCGGCTTTCTTCTTCGCCGCCGACCTCGCCGCCTGGCACGTCGGCATCCACATGACCAAGCTCGGCAACGCCACATTGTTCGGCAATGTCTCGAGCTTCGCCTTCGCCGCCTGGGGGCTGTGGCTCGCCCGGCGCTGGCCTTCGCCGGTCCAGGGCTCGGCTTTGCTGCTCGCCGCGGTCGGCGCCGCTTTGCTGATGGGTGGCAGTGCCGAGCTTTCCGCCCGCCACCTGCACGGCGACCTGCTCGCGCTCACCGCCGGCCTGCTCTACACCGGCTATCTCATCGCGGTGGAACGGGCGCGCGGCACGCTGCCGCCCTTGCCCTTGCTGTTCCTCTCCAGCGCATTCGGTGCCGCGATGCTGCTGCCCCTGGCGCTGGCCATGGGCGAGCAGGTGATCCCCGGCGACTGGACCGCCGTGTTCCTGCTCGCCCTCGGCAGCCAGGTGCTCGGCCAGGGCCTGCTGGTCTACGCGCTCGGCCACGTGCCCCCGCTGGTCGTCGGGCTTGCGCTGCTCACCCAGCCGGCGATCTCCGCGCTGATCGGCTGGCTGGTCTATGGCGAGACCCTGTCGCCGCTCGACTGGCTGGGCGCCGCCGCCATCGCCGTCGCCCTCGTACTGGTGCGCCTGCCCGACCGGGGCTTGCGCGTCGCCGCGGCTCCGCCCACTTGAGCGCCATGGAGCAGCCGAGCCCACTCGAGCGCATTCGCCGGCAATTGGCTCTTCCCGTCGGCGAAAACGCGGTGTTCGACGGCTGGGGTCAGGCCGCGGTCGATTCCGCCGCCGACCTCGCTGGCATCGACCGCGACCAGGCGCGGCTCGCCATGCCCAAGACCCAGGCCGGGCTGATCGACGTCTACACCCAGGGCGTCGACCGGGCGCTGGAAGCGCACTTCACCCCCGGGCAGCTCGCCGCCATGAAGATCCGTGCCCGCATCCGCGCCCTCGTCTGGCAGCGCCTGCAGATCATGGGGCCGGCGCGCGAGGCGGTGCGCAGCGGCCTTGCCATCCTGGCCATGCCGCAGAACCTGCCGCTCGCCGCGCGGCTGGGCTGGCGCAGTGCCGACTGCATGTGGCGGCTCGCCGGCGACACCAGCACCGACTTCAACCATTATACCAAGCGCCTGACCCTCGGTGCCGTCTACAGCTCGACCCTGCTCGCCTGGCTCGACGACGGCAGCGAAGGCTGGAGCGAGACCGCCGCCTTCCTCGACCGCCGCATCGACGACGTGATGCAGTTCGAAAAGGCCAAGGCCGAGTGGCGCCGCTCGCGTCAGCACGTCAGCGTCTCGCGTTTCCTGGGCAGGCTGCGCTACCCGCCGCGCTGAGCGCTGTCGTTATTGATACTCATTCGCATCATGCTATGGCGCAGGCCATGGCTGCTTTCCGCCGCACTCTGACCCTCCTGCTCCTCGCTCTGGCCGCGGCGCTGCCCGGCGCGCCCGCTCACGCCTCGACCGCGCAGGAGGTTCAGACCAGCTGGCGCCTGCTCGACTATATCGCGGTCGACTATCGCGAGGCCGTCAAGGACGGTCGCATCATCAATGCGCTCGAATATCGCGAGATGGAGGAATTCTCCGCCTCGGTCACGGCGAAGCTCGCCGCTCTTCCCGCCAAGCCCGAAAAGGCGCGGCTGGTCGCCGACGCGAAAGCGCTCGAGGCCGCGATCGCCGCCAGGGCCGATCCGCCCGCGATCGCCAGCCAAGCCAAGGGCCTCGCCGCGCGCCTGCTCGCCGCTTTTCCGGTCCCGCTGGCGCCGCAGCGCATCCCTGATCTGTCGCGTGGTGCCCAGCTCTATGCGCAGAATTGCGCCGCCTGCCACGGCGAGAAGGGCGAGGGGCCGGTCGCCGCCTTTGCCGATCTCGACCCGCCGCCGATCGCCTTTGACGACCGGGAGCGCGCCCGCGACCGCAGCATCTTCAGCCTCTACCAGGTGATCAGCCAGGGCCTCGAAGGCACGGCGATGCAGAGCTTCGCAAACCTGTCCGACGAGGACCGCTGGGCGCTTGCCTTCCACAGCGGCACGCTCGCCTATGGCGATGCCAAGGCAGGCGAGCGGCTGTGGCGCGAGGATGAAGCGGTGCGCGCCGCCGTCCCCGATCTCGCCGCTCTGGTCGCGCTGACCCCCGCCGAGCTCGAGGCGCGCATCGGCCCCGACAGGGCGGCCGCGGTGACCGCCTTCCTGCGCTCCAGCCCCCAGGCGCTCGCGCCAAGCGGCAACGCCTCCCTCCAGCTCGCCCGCACCCGCCTGCGTGAAAGCCTTGCCGCCGTCGCGCGCGGCGACCGCCGCGGCGCCAACCAGCTCGCCCTTTCCGCCTATCTCGACGGCTTCGAGCCGGTCGAGGCGGTGCTCGCGACCCGCGACGGCGGGCTGATGACTCGCGTCGAGCAGGCGATGGCCGGTTACCGTATCGCCATCACCCGCGGCGAGGACGAGGCGCGGCTGCGCGAGCGCGTCGCCGCCACCGAGGCCCTGCTTGACGAGGCCGAGGCGGCGCTGGCGCCCGAGGCCGAAAGCAAAGTCGCCACTTTCCTCGGCGCCTTTGCGATCCTGCTGCGCGAAGGGCTCGAGGCGCTGCTGGTGGTGATCGCGATGATCGCTTTCCTGCGCCGGGCCGAACGCCCGGAGGCCTTGCCCTATGTCCACGGCGGCTGGGTCGCCGCTCTGGTCGCCGGCGGCGTCACCTGGGCGGTCGCCACCTATGTCATCGGCATCAGCGGCGCCAGCCGCGAGCTCACTGAAGGGATCGGCTCCCTGCTCGCGGCAGTGATCCTGCTGTCGGTAGGCATCTGGATGCACGGCAAGTCCCACGCAGACGAATGGCGCCGCTACATCGCCGCGAAAATGCAGGGCGCATTGTCGCGCGGCTCGGCCTGGTTCCTGTTCGGCCTCGCCTTCCTCGTCGTCTATCGGGAGGTGTTCGAGACGATCCTGTTCTACGCGGCGCTGTGGACGCCCGACAATGGCGGCACCATCCTCGCCGGAGCCCTCACCGCCATCGTCCTGCTCGCTGGCATCGCCTTCGCCATGCTGCGCCTCAGCCGTACTTTGCCGATCGGCAAGTTCTTCGCCTACAGCGCCATCCTCATCGCCATTCTCGCGGTTGTGCTCGCCGGCAAGGGCGTCGGGGCGCTTCAGGAGGCGGGGGTGATCCCGGTGACGCCGCTCCCCGGCGTGCCCCGCTTCACCATGATCGGCCTGTTCCCCACAGCGCAGGCGATAGGCGCCCAGCTCCTCACGCTCGCGGCGGTCGTGCTCGGCTTCCGCTCCGCCGGCCGGCCGCGAACCCCGGCCGCCGCCGCCGCCGAATAGCCGCTTGGCATCCGCCCCCCGCGGGGCTTAGGTGGAGCATCAATCAGCGGAGGCAGCAATGGCGGGCGTGAACAAGGTGATCCTGGTCGGCAACCTCGGGCAGGACCCCGAATCGCGCTCGTTCAGCAACGGCGGCGAAGTCGTCAACCTGCGCATCGCCACCTCGGAAAACTGGAAGGACCGCGACGGCAACCGGCAGGAGCGCACCGAATGGCACTCGGTCGCCATCTTCAATGAGAACCTCGGCCGCGTCGCCAAGAATTACCTGCGCAAGGGCAGCAAGGTCTACATCGAGGGCCAGCTCCAGACCCGCAAGTGGCAGGACCAGTCGGGCAACGACCGCTACACGACCGAAATCGTGCTGCAGAAATTCCGCGGCGAGCTGGTGCTGCTCGACAGCCGTGACGGCGGCGGTGGCGGCGGTGGCCGCGGCGGCGGCGACTATGGCGACGATTTTGCCGGCGGCGGCAACTTCAGCGGCGGCGGCGGCTCGCGCCAGCAGTCGCGCCCGCAGCCGGCGGCGTTCGACAGCGACCTGGATGACGACGTCCCGTTCTAAGCGGGCCTAGCGTTCGAGCGGCCGCCTGACCCCGCGCCGCGGCCAATGCTGCTTCGCCAGTCCATGGCGGTCCAGCCGGTCGAGCAGCGCCGCAATGGCCCCGGCACGGCGCGACGCCAGCGGCTCCCACGACATAAGGTCGAGCCCCGCCCACGGCAGGAACGGCGATCGCCGGCAATAGGCCCAGATCTCCACGCGCGCCGCCGGCCCGGGCGCCTCGCCGCGGGCATGGAAGCCGCACGTGTCCACCGCCACCAATGTGTTCGCCGGGACCGTGAACCGGCGCGGCTGCGGCAGCCCGAGCCCGGCAAGTTCCTGCGGTGCAATCCGGAACGACCCGCGCTGCGACAGCCGGTCGGCGCCCGCGATGTCGATGCTCTTCGCTCGCTCCCACGCGATCCGCTCAGGAGTCAGCCTGTGCGACCCCGCGACATAGGTCAGCGGTGCATCCTCGTCGCCGACGTCGGTCAGGTACAGCCACGCCTTCATCGAGGGATGGAACGTGTCGCTATGCAGCTCGAGCTGGGGATCGGGGGGGCCTTCGACCACGCCGCTGAAGATCGTCTGCACATAATATAAGGGCGCGCTGCGCGTGCTCGCGATATAAGCGAGAAGCGCGCGCCAGCGCCTGCTGCCGAGCAGCGCGCGCAGCTCGGGCAAGCGCTTCAGCAGCGCCGGGCCGATCGCCACGCGGCGCGTGATCGTGTCCCCCTGCACATGCTCGCGGCACTCCAGCGCGCTTTCCAGCAACTGCTGCTGCAACCGCGCGAACTCGGCCGCAGGCAGGAAGTCGGGAACGACCACGAACCCGTCGCGGTCGAACTGCGCGCGCCACTTGGCGGGCACCGCGCTGGCCAGCCGCCGCCGCCGTGCCCCGGCAAGCCAGTGGGCAAGCTTCAGCCGCCCGACGTGGAGGCCGAGCCGGTTGAGCCGGCGCGAGCCGAGCAAAGGATTGTCGACGAAGCTCTTGGCGCCGGTCGCCAGCGCCAGCAGCCACCACGGCGCGCGCGCCCAGCGCAGCATCTCTGACAGCCGGCGGACGACGGGGCCCGTCCCCACACTTGCTGTCCGGCCTTGCGCCTTCATCGCTCGTCGACCTTCGCGGCTTGTCGGCTTTCCTGCGTTGCGATCAGCATACTTGCCTGTCGTGCACCATCGTGCAGCTTTGGCAATGTCCGCTTTTCACCCGAAGCGGACTCTTTGGTCCGTCACTCCACTCCGCGCTCGGCAAGCACCTCGATCGCCTCGCAGTGACGTTAACCGTGATCGTCCAATTCGCGGTAACAAAGCCTGGCTAGGTGGGCCTGTCCTTGAGGGGAGGCTTTCGTGCTGCACCAGCCGCTCAATGTGTTCCACGGCAATTCCGTCAGCCTCGCGGAATTGCTCGGCGCATTCAGCTATGCTCTCGACATCACCCAGGGCCAGCCGGCGGGGCACTGCGTTCGCGCCTGCTGGATCGGCAGTCGGATGGGCGCCGCTCTGGGCCTCAGCGCCAAGGAACGGCACGATCTCTACTACACCTTGCTGCTGAAGGACCTCGGCTGCAGCAGCAACGCTGCGCGCATCTGCGAACTCTACGAAGCGGACGACCGCGCCTTCAAGCAGGGTTACAAGACGGTGGGAACCAGTCTCGCCGCATCGCTTCACTTCGTCGTCTCGCGCACCGCGCGTGGAGCCTCGGTCGGGCGGCGCGCGGCGGCAGTCGGAAAGGTTCTGCGAAACGCCGACGCGATTGCCCGCAACCTGATCCTCTCGCGCTGCACCCGTGGTGCGGACATCGCTCGGATGCTGCGCTTCTCCGATGCCGTGTGCGATGGCATTTACGGCCTCGACGAGCATTGGGACGGCTCCGGCCAGCCGGAGCGTCTCAAGGGCCATGCAATCCCCCTCTTCTCGCGCATCGCCTTGCTGGCGCAGATTGCCGACGTCTTCCACACGCACGCGGGGCGCCAAGCCGCGATCGACGAGGTCGCCCGCCGTGCGGGCAGCTGGCTCGATCCGGAGCTTGCCGGCCTGTTCAGCTCGCTCGGCGCCGACGATCGCTTCTGGGACATCCTGGCATCGCCGCACGTCGATGCCCATGTGGTGAAACTGGCGCCCCCCGAAGAGGCGCGCCCGGTCGACGACGACTATCTGGACGCCATTGCTGCCGCTTTCGGGGCGGTGGTCGATGCCAAGAGCCCGTTCAGTGCCGGACATTCCGCGCGCGTCGCGGATCTGGCGGACCGCATCGCTGCGCTGCTCGGCATGAGCCCCGCGCGGCGCCGCTGGCTTCGCCGCGGCGCGCTTCTCCACGATGTGGGCAAGCTTGGCGTCTCCAACACGATCCTCGACAAGCCGGCCTCCCTCGACGCGGACGAGTGGGGGGAGATGCGCAACCACGCCGTGCATACCCGCGAGATCCTCGGACGGATCGGCGCCCTTACCGACCTCGCCCCGGTTGCCGCGGCGCATCACGAGCGGCTTGACGGCACGGGTTATCCGCTGGGCCTCGCCGATGCCCAGATCGCCCTGGAAACGCGCATCATCACCGTCTGCGACTTCTACGATGCGCTCACCGCCGACAGGCCTTATCGCGCTGCCCTCGGCCAGGCAGAGGCGCTGTCGATCATGAGGGCGGAGGTGGGCTCGGCGATCGATGCCGACTGCTTCGCTGCTCTGGAAACCATTGTCCGCGGCAACGGCTGAGGGCCGGCGGCCTTGATCACCCCGGGTCAGTGCGGCTGGTCCGGGGAGCAGTCCTGGAGCTTTGTTGCAGGTTCAGCCTGCGGACATTCCCGGCCGCCTAGGCGTTGATATGGAAGACGGAAACGCGCTTGGGGCCGGAGCCGCCGCCGCGGGCGGCAGCACTGAAACTCGGCGTACACTTCTGAACAAAGGAGATCATCATGAAGAGACTCATTGCAGCGACCGCGATGCTCATGTTCTCGGCATCGGCGGCTTATGCCGCTGCCCCGGAAGCGGTTCAGTCGCTTGCCAAGGCGTGTGGAATGCCCTGCTGCTGATCAGCGACGAAACAGAGAGGGGTGCCTGCGGAAGCCGGCACCCCTTTTTACTGTCCGGGTGAAGCCCCGGCTAGCGTCCGCACCCCGCCAAGGCAGACAATGGCTGCCGGCTACAACGGCTGGAACATGACCAAGGCGTCGACGTAACCCCGCGTGGGGTGACGGAACGCGAGCGGGAGGCGGCCAACCACCGCGAAGCCCAGCGCCTCCCACAATCCGATGGCCCGCGCGTTGGTGCTGACGACGAAGTTGAACTGCATCGCGCGATAGCCGCGCCTCCTGGCATGATCGAGCGAGTGCAGGCACATCTGCCGGGCAATCCCTTGGCCGGTCGCCTGCGCGCTCGTCATGTAGCCGCAGTTGCAGACATGGCTGCCGCCACCGCTTTGGTTTGGCCGCATGTAGTAGGTGCCGAGGATCTCGCCGCCCTCCTCGGCGACGAAGGTCTCCTTGTCAGGGCCAAGCCAATAGCCCAGCGCCTCCTCCTCGCTCATGTCGCGGTCGAGCGTGTAGGTCTCCCCCTGGCGGATGACCGGCGCGATGATGCTCCAGATGGCGGCGCGGTCATCGGCAGTCGCGCGACGGATCAGCATGGCGCTCAGGTAGGCGTGCCGCCCACCGCCGCAAGCACGCGCTCATGCCTGTTTCCCGGCCCATTGCGGGCATGCCGCTGTCGTGCCTCCGCACGAAAAATTTCAGGCCAGCTCATCCAAATGGCGTTCCAACCACGTCTAGGGAGTGTTGAATCAGCAGGAGCGTTGAAGTGGCAGTTGATATCATCGTCGCGATCGGGCTGGCCGCCGTCGCTTTATTCTTCATCGCCCAGCTTTCCCGGGTCATGCGCAACCGCGCGTTCCATGCAACCCTCCGCAAGTCGATCGAGTCCGGCCAGCCGCTGACCCCCGAACTGGTCGAGAAGCTCGACAGGACGCCGGAGCCAAGAGCCGCCGACCAGAGGATCGGCTTCGTGCTGGTCGCACTTGGCCTCGCCCTGGTCGCGGCCGCGGCAATCAATGGCAGCGACGACCTGCGGGACCTGGTGGCGCTGGCGATGTTCCCCTTGTTCGTCGGTGCGGCGCTGCTGCTGCGCCTTCGGCTTGCGAACACGCGCCAGGTCGAGCCCTGACTCCGGCCGACGAGCAGGATCTGGCACGCCGGGCGGC
>DATLFV010000042.1:0-5282 GCA_035540875.1 Sphingomicrobium sp.
GTGCAGATTGCCCAGGTTGAGAAGTGCTGCGCCGTACCGGGGCGCGAGCGCCAGCGCCGCCTGCAGCTCAGCCTGTGCGTCATCCGGCCGATGCAGATGATCGGACAGGATCACGGCGCGATTGAGGTGAACCTCGTGCGGGTCCGAGATGCCGCGGTGCAGTGCCTGCCGATAGGAAGTCAGCGCCGCCTCGAACTGCCGGGCCTGGCGCTGCAGCCAGCCAAGGTTGTACCAGCTCTCCGGCAGGTCCGGCCTGACGTCGAGCAGCCGCTGATAGGCCTGTATTGCTTCGGCAACGCGCCCCGCCTGGCGAAGCGCCGATGCGCGCTGGAGCAGGTCCTGCCACTGGGTCACCAGTCCCAGCTATCCGGTGCTGCCGGCCATTGTCGAGGGCTCAGGCGGCCGCTCGCTCCTCGCCCGCCGTGCGCAGCACCAGGGCGCCGTCCCCCTCGTCGACGTACACCGTCGCGCCGTCAACGATCTCGCCCGACAGGATCTTGTCGGCGAGCGGGTCCTGCAGGTGCTTTTGCACGGCCCGCTTGAGCGGCCGGGCGCCGTACACCGGATCGTAGCCGACCCGGCCAAGCCAGGCGCGCGCGGCGTCGGTGAGCTCGAGGCTGATCTTGCGGTCCTCCAGCAACTTGCCGAGCCGGGCGACCTGGATGTCGACGATCGGCCCCATGTGCGCCGCCGACAGGCGGTGGAACAGGATGATCTCGTCGAGACGGTTGAGGAACTCGGGCCTGAAGTGCGAGCGCACCACCTCCATCACCTGCGGTTTGACCTTGGCGACATCTTCGTCGTCGGTCAGTGCGGCGAGATACTGGCTGCCGAGGTTCGAGGTCAGGATGATGATGGTGTTGGTGAAGTCCACGGTGCGACCCTGGCCGTCGGTCAGCCGGCCGTCGTCGAGCACCTGCAGGAGCACGTTGAACACGTCGTGGTGCGCCTTTTCGACCTCGTCGAACAGCACCACCTGATAGGGCCGCCGCCGCACCGCCTCCGTGAGCACGCCGCCTTCCTCATAGCCGACATATCCCGGAGGCGCGCCGATCAGCCGCGCGACGGCATGCTTCTCCATGAATTCGGACATGTCGACGCGGACCATCGCGCCGGCATCGTCGAACAGGAATTCGGCGAGCGCCTTGGTGAGCTCGGTCTTGCCGACGCCGGTGGGGCCGAGGAACAGGAAGGAGCCGAGCGGCCGGTTGGGGTCCTGGAGGCCGGCGCGGGCGCGACGCACCGCCGCCGACACGGCCTTGACCGCGTCGTCCTGGCCGATGACGCGGGCGCCGATCGCCTGCTCCATGCTCAGCAATTTCTCGCGCTCGCCCTCCATCATCCGCTCGACGGGAATGCCGGTCCAGCGGCTGACGACGGCGGCGATGTCCTGGTCGGTGACTTCCTCGCGCAGCATGGCGCCCTGGGTGCTCGCCTGGGCCTCGGCGAGCTGCCTTTCGAGCTCGGGGATGCGCCCGTAGGCAAGCTCGCCGGCCTTGGCGAGGTCGCCGCCGCGCTGCGCCTGCTCGAGCTCGATGCGGGCAGCGTCGAGCTGCTCCTTGATCTTCGCCTCGCCGGCAATCTTGTCCTTTTCCGCCTGCCAGCGCTGAGTGAGTTCGGACGATTGCTGCTCGAGGTTCGCCAGCTCCTCCTCGAGCTTGCCCAGCCGCTCCTTCGACGCGCGGTCGTTTTCGCGCTTGAGCGCCTCGCGCTCGATCTTGAGCTGGATGATGCGGCGGTCGAGGTTCTCGATTTCCTCGGGCTTGGACTCCACTTCCATGCGGATGCGGCTCGCCGCCTCGTCCATCAGGTCGATCGCCTTGTCCGGCAGGAACCGGTCGGAGATATAGCGGTTGCTGAGCGTCGCAGCGGCCACGATGGCCGCGTCGGTGATGCGGACGCCGTGGTGAAGCTCGTACTTTTCCTTGAGGCCGCGCAGGATCGAGATGGTGTCGGGCACCGTCGGCTCGCCGATGAATACCGGCTGGAAGCGCCGCTCCAGCGCCGCGTCCTTCTCGACATGCTTGCGATATTCGTCGAGCGTGGTCGCGCCGATGCAGTGCAGCTCGCCCCGTGCCAGCGCGGGCTTCAGGAGGTTGGACGCATCCATCGCGCCCTCGCTCTTCCCGGCGCCGACGAGAGTGTGCATCTCGTCAATGAACAGGATGATCTCGCCGGCGGCCTGCTTGACCTCGTCGAGCACGCCCTTCAGGCGCTCCTCGAACTCGCCGCGATATTTCGCGCCGGCAATCAGCGAGCCCATGTCGAGCGACAGCAGGCGGCGGTCCTTGATGCCGTCGGGGACGTCGCCATTGGCGATGCGCAGCGCCAGGCCCTCGGCGATCGCGGTCTTGCCGACGCCGGGTTCGCCGATCAGCACCGGATTGTTCTTCGTGCGGCGGGCCAGCACCTGGATGGTGCGGCGGATTTCCTCGTCCCGGCCGATGACGGGATCGAGCTTGCCCTCGCGGGCGGCTGCGGTCAGGTCGCGGGCATATTTCTTGAGCGCGTCGTAGCGATCCTCGGCCCCCTGCGTGTCGGCGCTGCGGCCGCCGCGCAGCTTTTCGATTGCCGCGTTCAGCGCCTGCGCCGTCACGCCCGCTCCGGCGAGCGCGCCGCCGACGTCGCTGCTCTTGGCAAGCGCCATCGCCAGCAGGATCCGCTCGACGGTCACATAGGTGTCGCCAGCCTTCTTCGCGACTTCGGCGGCCTGGTCGAGCACGCGCATCGTGTCGCCGTCGATCCCCGGAGCGCTGGTCGCGCCGCTGCCGGTCACCGACGGAATCTTGGCGACCAGTGCATCGACGTTGCGCTGCGCGGCCCGGGCGTCGCCGCCCGCCGCCTGGATCAGTCCGGCGGCCATGCCCTGCTCATCGTCGAGCAAAGCCTTGAGCAAATGCGCCGGCGCGATCCGCTGATGATGCTCGCGCGCCGCAATCGTCTGCGCCGCCTGAAGGAAGCCGCGGGCGCGGTCGGTCAGTTTTTCCAGGTCCATCCGTTCAACCCCTCTGCCTCCACCATATGGGTGTGACATAAGGGCAACACAAGACCTCTAGCGACCGGGTGCCGGGGGCTCCTGTCTGCCTGCTTCCTCCGGGGGCACGGAGACGGGGGCGGAGGCTGGCATGGTCTCGGCGGTCGCAGCGGGCGTCGGAGCCGGCGTGCGCGGCGGCGCGTGGGCGATGGCGTAGCTCGCCGCGCAGGCGATGGTCCCGCGCTCGTTGTTGCCCCAGGTGCGGAACTTCCAGCTGTCCACGTGGAAGCGCATCTTGGTGTAGAAGCCGAGCCCGACCGCGTACCGCGGCCCCTCGACGGCGTGGATCGCGCACAGCCTGCGCATCATCGCGTCGCGGCTGGTGGGATAGAGCGGCACCATGTCGATCGCCGACATGTGCTGGTGGACGCTCTCGCGCGCCCCGCCTGCGCAATGGTTGAGCATCGGGTTGCGATAGGCGGACACCGGCTCGACCGGGCCAATGGCGGGCACCACATAGTCGCGCACGTAGCGCAGCGTCTGGACGATGTTCGGCCACTCGTGGAGCGGCGGCACTTCGAACGGCTGGGCGCCGCAACGCTCCCACTGGCTGGCGGTGCGCAGCAGCTGCCAGGTCGGCGCGACGAAGCCGACACCGGCATGGGAAAGGTAATTGTGGAAGCTGGCAACCTGCACCGCTCGTATCGGGTGCATCATGACCCAGCGACGGTAGCCGGGCTCGTCCTGCCCGGGCGTCACATAATCCGCCGCAGGGTGCCAGGGCGGCGCGTGGGGCGTCTGCGCCGCCGCCGGGACGCCGGCAAGAAGCAGGAAAGGCAGCAGCCGCATGCGCATCATCACCCCCAGCATAGCCCCATCCTAGCTTGAAAATGGCTGAACGGCCGCCCACTCTCGACTCATGTCACAGCCGATCCAGGTCGACCTGCCGCATAATTTGGGGCGCGAAGAGGCTCGGCGGCGGATCGCCAGCAACATCCACAAGCTCCAGGACCACATGCCGGGCGGCTCGGCGCACGTCGCCTCCAGCTGGGAGGGCGACGAGCTTAACCTCAATGTCCAGGCGCTCGGACAGTCGGTCGAGGCGCGCATCGGGGTCGAGGAGACCTTCGTCCGCTGCCGGGTCATGCTGCCCGGGATGCTCGGAATGTTCGCCGGGCCGATCGAGGCGATGCTCCAGAGGAAGGGCAGCGACCTGCTGCTCGACGACAAAAGCAAAGGCTGACGCTTTTCTTTCCCTCCCGCTCCACTAGCATCGCCGCTCGAGGCTGAAGGGGCAGGGCATGCGGCATTTCGCGGTGGTGGGCTCCGGGCCGGCGGGCTTCTACACTGCCGAGGCCCTTGCCAAGGCCTATGGCGAGGCGGCGCGCATCGACATCCTCGACCGTTATCCTGTGCCATACGGGCTGATCCGCTTCGGCGTCGCGCCCGATCATCAATCGCTCAAGGCGGTGTCCAAGCGCTATGACAAGGTGGCGGAGACGGCGGAGGTCGGCTTCGTCGGCAACGTCACCGTTGGCCGCGACGTCTCGGCAGACGAGCTGCTCGAGCTTTACGACGCGGTGATCCTGGCGATCGGCGCGCCCCACGACCGCAAGCTTGGCATCCCTGGCGAGGACTTGCCCGGCGTGGTCGGCTCGGCCGAGTTCGTCGGCTGGTACAATGGCCACCCCGAGTTCGCGGAGCTCGACCCGCCGCTCGACGGCAGCCAGGCGGCGGTGATCGGCAACGGCAATGTCGCGCTCGACTGCGCGCGCATCCTCTCGAAGACGCGGCGCGAGTTCGAGGGCTCCGACATCGTCGGCCATGCGCTGGACGCGCTCGCCGGCTCGGCGATCCGCACCGTCACCATCCTCGGCCGCCGCGGCCCGCACCAGATCGCCATGACCCCCAAGGAACTGGGCGAGCTCGGCCATCTCGATGCCGCCGCGCCGGTGGTCGACGCCGGCGACTTCCCGCCGGTCGAGGCCGACGACGCGCTCGAGCCCGGGCATCGCAAGTCGATCTCCATCCTGCGCGAGTTCGCGGCGACTCCGCCAGACTCCGCCAAGCCCAAGCGGATGGTGTTCGACTTCTTCGCCAGGCCCGTCGCCGTCGAGGGCGATGGCAGGGCCGAGCGGCTGATCGTCGAGCGCACCGAGCTCGATGCAGCCGGCGCGGCGCGAGGCACTGGCGAGACCTATCAAGTGCCTGCCTCGCTGGTGATCAGCTGCATCGGCTATTCGACCCCGCCGCTCGCCGGCGTTCCCTATGACGAGCGCGGCGGCAAGTTCCGGAACGAGCGCGGCCG